>CAYMMR010000258.1:0-4144 GCA_964391545.1 uncultured Nitrospinota bacterium
CTATGAGTGCACTTTTGATTTTTAAATAGTGCACTTTTGATTTTTAGCTAACATATTTTTCTTAACTCCCAAAAATAGACATTGAGAGTTGTCATTCCGAGCCCGTTCGCTCTGTCATTCCGAACGAAGTGAGGAATCTGACACGAAGTGTCACCCTGAACGAAGTGAAGGGTCTTATAAGTTTCTTCGCTTTCGCTCAGGGCAGGCTCCGCGAGGAATCTTGCTGTTTTTCATAAAAGATTTCTCACACCCTTTGGGTATTCGAAATGACAAATATTTCAATAGGTTTGCAATTCAATGTCTATTTTAGTGTTATTTAATTTTCTCTATGAATTCCTTTGCAGATTTAAAAGCCTCTTTAACAACTTTTGTATGACTTAAATTCCCCCTGTAATAACCAGCTATATGTAACTCATCATATAATGTCTCAAACTCCCTCATCAATTTACCATTACGAATAGCCAGACGCTTTTTAAAGGCTTCTCTATAAGCATCTACAGACTTCGGTAATTCTTTTTTAGTTAATCCTTTTCTTAGAAGATACTCATCTATCGCCTTCAGAACACCTAAGTATGCCACACCAAAAGCCGACTTCACATACTTATCATCAAGATAAATATTATCTTCAATCTTAGATTTATTCAATATATCCTTTGCATTCTCAAAATATCTAATAGCTTCTCTTTTTTGCATGGGAAAATATTACTCATAAAATGTTTTGATGTCAATAAAAAAAGGGAAAATTCCATTTGCCACCCCAGTTTTTGCCGATAACTCTGTTTGCTATCATTCCTATGAAAGCAGTAACCCGGAAATCTATTTTTTATAGATATCCCTACAAAACACTCCTTGGGGGGAGGAGCTTTTCTATAAGGGTCTGGAGTTTTTCTATGAGGACCTTTAAAAATGAAATTTCCTCTTTCTGTGCTTTAAGAGAGGTTTCTATTTCCGTTAATTTTTTCTGCTGATTCCAGAGTATCCTCCCCATAATCACCATTACAGTAAGTGAAATTGAGATAAAAATTCCAAGCATCCATTGTAGAATATCAAATCGTTTGTTGGTCGATTCCTTCATATCATTTATCTGTTGTTGAGTTGATACTTTTAAATCATTTATCTGTTGTTGAAGTGCAACCTGCCCTGCCTTTAACTCGGCAAGGCTTTCAATTATCTCCTTATCGCTGATTCTTGGCGCAACATCAACTGCAAAGGCTTGTCCCGTTATGTATTTAAACGGGACATGGGGGGCAAGCAGAAGCATTCCCACACAAAGCGTTGGAACGAGAAAAATTGGCGCTAACCTTTTCATGAGGTTATTGTAACGGGAGAAGATTATCGGTGTCAAGATTTTATTATTTTTGTCAAGTCCCTTATCTCAAGACAAAAATTTTATGCGTAAAAAATTCGATGTAAATTACATAAAAAAAGCTGCAAGAACTTGACGGCTGCTCTTTTGTAGGATACTATTTATTTCGGAGTCAGGGGGCTTAAAGTTTAGCGATATTATCCGAACTCGATACGACTAAATAGGAAAATGCTGTAATAGGCAAGAAACTTTCCTCTCACTTCCGTTATTTTTTCTTTTGCTCTATTTTTAGAATGTTGCGGAACAAAAAAGAAAAATTTAGACACAGATAAACACAGATAAATTATGATTTGCACAGATAAAAAAACAGTAAAAATCATAAAAAATCAGTGTCCATCAGTGTCAAAAAAAATTTTATAATTTCCTATACATGAACAAAAGGAAAAAATAAAAAGTCGTTCGAGTAAAGTTTCTTGCCATTTTGCACAAAAAATTATTCATAAGTTGCTAAAAATTTACATTTATGGATAACAGGATTACATATAAAAATTCTGGCGTAGATATTGACGCAGGCAATGAGAGTGTCCAGAGGATAAAGAGGCATGTCCAGTCAACCTTTAATAAATCGGTGCTGACAGGGCTTGGAACCTTCGGCGCTATCTACGATTTGGGAGAGATAATCAAAAGCTACAAAAATCCTGTCCTCGTCCAGAGCATTGACGGCGTTGGGACAAAATTGATGCTCGCAAAGGCAATGGATAGGTATACCACTGTAGGAATAGACATAGTGGCGCATAGCTGCAACGACATTCTCTGCCAGGGCGCAAAGCCGATTACATTCTTAGACTACATAGCAACGGAGAGGCTCAAGCCCGAATATATAGAAGATATACTAAAGGGCATTGCCCAAGGATGCCGCGATGCCGGCATGCCCGTAATCGGCGGCGAGACGGCAGAGATGCCGGGAGTATATATGCAGGGAGAATATGATTTGGTCGGTTCTGTAACGGGAATAGTCGAGAAAGATAAAATCATCATCGGCGATAAGATAAGGAATGGCGATATTTTAATTGGAATTGCATCGAGTGGTCTTCATACGAACGGATATTCACTTGCGAGAAGGGTTCTATTTTCTCATAAAGGACACACAGTAAAAACACATATAAACGAGCTTGGCGAGACACTCGGTGAGGCGCTGTTAAAACCTCATAGAAACTACTCAAAAATAATACATTCGCTAATGGACGGCTCGATGGTTGAGATAAAAGGGATAGCCCATATAACAGGAGGCGGCTTTATTGACAACATACCAAGAATCTTGCCGGATAACTGCACTGCGGTAATTAAAAAAGGCTCATGGGAAATATTACCTATATTTAGCATTATTCAGAGAGAGGGGAATGTTTCCGATGAAGATATGTTCAGGACACTAAATATGGGGATTGGGCTTGTTATTGTAATATCCGATAAAGATATTAAAAAAATCCTCGACCACTTGAATAAAAGCGGATTTAAGTCATGGGAGATAGGAATTATAGAAGAAGGAAATAAAGAGGTTAAAATCGTTTGATGTTATGCAAGATATAGCAGCATTAAGAAAATGGGATTTTATCCTCCTCAAAAGATACCCTCCCCGATATTTTAAAACAGAAGATGAATGCACCCTCTGCACCCAAGGACCCTGCAAAATAAATAAGAAAAAAAATGGGGCTTGCGGGATAAAACTCGAGGCGCATCTGTCAAGGATGTCGCTCTTTACCGCAGTAACGGGAGCGGCAGGACATGCCTCATTGGCAGAGACAATTACCGCAGAGCTTATCGAGAAATTCGGCAAAGATTTCCCATTAATCTCGAATGGAGAACATCTTCAAACCCCTCTCATCCGTCTTATATGCGGTTTCACGCCTAAGACCCTTTCCGATATGCAGAAGGTTACATCTTATATTAATAAAGAGATAACCTCTCTCCTGTCCGTCCTAAATATGGGGCAGGAAGGGGATTGGAGCGATTTTGAGAGCAAAACCCTCCATGCAGGTATGCTCGACAATCTTGCTCTGGAGACTGCCGATATATCTCAAATAGCCGCATTTCAATTTCCGTCAAATAGTCCGGATACAATACTTCAGAAGTCAGAAGTCAGAAGCCAGAAGTCAGAAGTTAGAAGGCCTGCTATCCTTTGCATAGGGCATAACTCTATTACAGGGATAGAGATTATGGAGTATATAGAAGAAATTACCCCCCCTGTATCCCCCCCTTCACAAGGGGGAGATACAGGGGGGGTAATCGATTTATACGGGATCTGTTGTATGGCAGCGGATATGTCCCGCATACCCTCACCCCAATCCTCTCCCCGAAGGGGAGAGGGAGTAAGAATAGCAGGCAATCAGAGGGACCAGTTGAAATTTATCAAGAGCAGCATTGCGGATGTAATCGTCCTCGATTCTCAATGTATAAGGACGGATATTATTGATTACGCCTCTGAAATGGGAATACCCGTTATTGCCACAAGCCCCGAATGTTGTCTCGGGCTGTCCGACAGAACGGATGACGATATTGAAAGCATAGTGGATGAGCTTATATCGAAAAAAGAAAAGGGTGTCCTTATATTCGATAAAAAAAAGGTGGCAAAGGCAGCGGTGGAAACTGCATTAAAAGGGGCAAGGGGCAAGGGTATAGGGATAAATCCCCCCTCAATCCCCCCTTTATTAAATGGGGGAAGTGGGGGGTTAAGGATTGGAAGGGGGGCTATATCGGATGTCGAGATAAAGAATATTGCGCCTCCGATTATAATGGGCGAGATACATGGAATTATCGGCCTTTTAGGTTGTCATGATTATT
>CAYMMR010000259.1:0-4125 GCA_964391545.1 uncultured Nitrospinota bacterium
TCAAATAAATAGAGCAAAAGAAAAAATAACGGAAGTGAAAAAAATATCATTTTTCGCCTCGCACTAATTAATAAATGGACAATTCTAAAAAATATCGTCAGGCTGCCATAGTATATTTAATAAATGCCGTAGTCTATTTTTTTATAGCAGCATTCAGAATGCCTCCCCATGACTTTGGCATATGGAACTATTTGTTTTATACTCTTGGGGCTGTTTTTGCCGTTTTATTTCCTTATTTTATTTATAAAGAATACAGGATATTTACGGCAATATTGGCCGTTATATATCTTATCAGGGCTGTGGTTTCGTTAATCGTAATTCCATTCTATTCGGTTGTTATGGTTCTCGTTTTTCTGCTGCATGCCTTTACATGCTTTATGCTTGCAAGGGCTGCGTGGGATATAGAGGTATTTAAGAGGAGGCGATAAAGATGTATGAGGAGATTGTTTGGACGGAAGAGGCCCTGCGCCGGATCGAGAATGCCCCGGATTTTGTCAGGCCTGGCATTAAGAAGCTCATGGTAAAAAGGGCTAAAGAACGTGGTAAAAAAGTTATAGATTCGGAATTCCTCACGGAAATACGGAACGAATCGATGATGCTTGCATCGAAGAGGATTAAAAAAATAGGTTTTGAAGAATTGAAAATAGACGCCTTCGATAAGGCAAAGGAGAGGCTGAAAGATGCAAGAAAAAAAGAGGTTATAGAGGATATAAAGGATTTTTTATCCAAAAGGATATCCAAAAACGAGGCGATTATAGAGAAGTTCAAGCAATATCTGGAAGATGACTCTTCCGGCATCGGCTGGACAAAAGAGGCAAGAGAAAGGATGGAGAGGGTTCCGCCTTTTGTAAGGGAAATGGCAAAAAAGACAATAGCAGAGGAGGCTAAAAAGAAGGGTTATAGAATGATAACCGAGGAGTTTTTAAAGGAAATCTTCGATAACCTGATTCCCGAATCCGTAAGAAAAATCTTTATAACTAAACCGCAAGGGCCTTCTAAATGATACATCTCTAATCCGGCTAAACCGGAAAAGGGAAAGTTTTATAATCTACCGGAAAAAATCGTTCGAGAAAAGTTTCTTGCCAAAAAAAACAAGAAATTTATTGTAACTTGCCAAAATGCTTATCGCAGATATAAAAATCTCCATTGCCTTTAATGTGGTATTAAAAGAATTGGGGTTTAAGGCTAAATCCTCTGTTTTGACTCCTGCTATGGAAAATATGCTTAAAGAGGAGATTGAAAAGGCTCAGCGTCTTATCCGGCCTGCGGCAATTAGCACGGACTTTAACCTGCTTTCTGTAACGGATGATGAGGTTAAACTTGCCCCCGACAGATTCAATCAGGTGCTTGTCCCCGAATGCTTGCCCTCGAATGGTTCTATCGAGGGTTTTAATCGGGGAACCGATTGCAATTCCCTCGGTTTTAAAACAAAATATCTATCAAAACACCTGAAGGGCTGTTCAAGGGCTTCGTTTTTTATATGCACCATAGGCTCAAAATTAGAGGAGAAGGTAAAAAATTATTTTACCGAAGGCGAGCAGACAAGGGCATATCTGATGAATGGAATAGGCTCTGCGGCAGTAGAAGATGTTGCAGTATATGTTAATCGATTAATAATAAGAGAAGCGGAAAAAGAGGGATTTGAGACTGTGAAAAGGTTTAGCCCCGGTTATGGTGACTGGGATTTATCCGACCAAAAGGCTATATTTGATATTTTAAAGCCTTCTGTTATTGGCATCGAACTTAATGAAAAATACCTTATGATACCGGAAAAAACGATAACTGCAATCGTGGGATGGAAAAAGAAACAAAGACCCGATGTTAGCCGCGAATCTACACGAATATCCACGAATTTATAAGACAGGTAGAGGTAAAGGTATAGGTGAGAAAAATCTTTACCTTTTCCTTTGCCTTTACCTTATCTTTAAAAAATTAGTGTTAATTCGTGATCATTCGTGGCTAAAGATTTTATAATTTCTATGTATATCTATCCTAAACAATATGATGTGATAGTGGTTGGCGCAGGGCATGCGGGGTGTGAGGCTGCGCTGGCGGCAAGCCGTATGGGCTGTAAGACACTTATTATCACAATGAATCTCGACAGTATTGCCTTAATGTCATGCAATCCTGCTGTCGGAGGGATTGCAAAGGGGCATCTTGTCCGGGAGATAGACGCACTCGGCGGAGAGATGGCAAAGTGTATCGATAAGACAGGTATCCAGTTTAGGGTTCTTAATACAAGCAAGGGGCCGGCGGTTCAGGCATACAGGGCGCAGGCAGATAAGCAGTTATACAGGCTGGAAATGAAGTCTGCGCTGGAAAAAGAAAAGAGGCTCGATATAAAACAGGGTATTGTGGATAAGATATCGACAGAAGACGGCAAGGCATCCGGCATCGAGACTAATACGGGGATTTCCTATAAATCGAAGATAGTGATATTGACTGCAGGGACATTTTTAAAAGGGCTTATCCATATCGGTTTAATAAATATTCCTGGCGGGAGGGCAGGAGAGTTTCCGTCCGAAAAGCTTTCCGATAATTTGAGGGAACTGGGATTTGAGGTCAACAGGCTGAAAACAGGGACGCCGCCGCGTCTCGATGCAAAGACAATTGATTTTTCAAAACTTACGGAACAGGAGGGAGATGAAAACCCAAAACCCTTTTCATATTCTACGAAAAGAATTGCACAAAAACAGATTTCATGCTATCTCACATATACAAATAAAGAAACGCATAAAATAATCGAAGATAATCTGGACAGGTCGCCGTTGTATTGCGGGATAATAAAGGGGATTGGCCCCAGATATTGTCCCTCTATCGAGGATAAGGTAAAGAGGTTTCCGGAAAGGGACAGGCATCAGGTATTTCTCGAGCCTGAAGGATATGAGACAAAGGAATATTATGCAAATGGCATATCTACAAGCCTTCCCGTAGATGTTCAGATAAAATTTTTGCGGACAATTAAAGGGCTCGAAAATGTCGAGATTATGAGGCCTGGATATGCAATAGAATATGATTTTGTCCCGCCTACCCAGCTTATGCCGACCATGGAGACAAAACTTATAAAAAACCTCTATCACGCAGGCCAGATAAACGGGACATCGGGTTATGAGGAGGCGGCAGCGCAGGGTTTAATGGCAGGAATAAATGCAGGTTTGGCGATTCATGGAAGAGAGCCTCTGATACTCGACAGATCCGAAGCATATATAGGCGTGCTTATAGACGACCTCGTAACAAAAGGAACGGGAGAGCCTTACAGGATGTTCACTTCGAGGGCAGAGTATCGCCTGCTTTTGAGGCAGGATAATGCCGATTTAAGATTGAGAGAAAAGGGATATAAGGCCGGACTTGTAAAGGAAGATGATTTTATTGAGTTTGTAAAAAAGAGGGAGTGTATAAATGCCGAGATTGAAAGGTTATCTAAAACCCTTTTAAAACCCTCTGAATATGTGAACGATAAATTAGCGGCAATAGGAACAAATATAATAAATGAGCCTTTGTCCCTATTAGAGCTTCTTAAAAGACCCGAAATTAAATATGAAGACCTGCTCCGTCTTCAGTTTTCGACATCCAATCCTCAATCTCCGGAAATAATAGATCAGGTGGAGATACAGGTGAAGTATGAGGGTTACATAAACAGGGAGATTGCAAGTGTAGAGAGATTTAAAAGACTCGAAGAAAAGAGTATTCCGCATCGTATAGATTTTAAAAATATTCCGGGGTTGTCCACAGAGGTAAAGGAAAAGCTTTCAAAGGTAAGACCTGTATCCATTGGTCAGGCATCCAGAATATCCGGAATTACTCCCTCTGCAATATCAATACTTATGGTCTATCTGGAACAAATAAAAAGAAGGGAGAATTTAAAAAACACAGCAGGCTGCGGGACAGGCATTGACGGAGATGCTTAAATTTGCTAAATTTGAAACCAAGCGAGAGTGGCGGAACCGGCAGACGCGCTGGACTTAGGATCCAGTGGGTAAAACCGTGGGGGTTCGACTCCCCCCTCTCGCACTTCTATTTGAAAAGGGTTTTAAAAGCCATTTTTCGGTATCGTTTAATTATATTTACAAATAATCCCAGATTATGCACGAACGATTTATATAAGACCTTATGTCCCTGTAGCGA
>CAYMMR010000260.1:0-4117 GCA_964391545.1 uncultured Nitrospinota bacterium
ATAGGAGATTGCTTCGCACCCTTTGGGTTCTCGCAATGACAGGTCAGACAAGCGCCTAACCCAAGAATCGCTCAATTTATGTTTAATTTATTTTAGTATTTCCGCAATTTTATCCGCAATCTTGGTTGCCGGGAGTATATAGTCAACCACTCCCCTCTCTATAGCCCCCTTTGGCATGCCATATATTATACAGGATGATTCGTCTTCGGCAATCGTTATTCCGCCTGCCTTTTTAATTTTTTCCATACCGTCAACGCCGTCGCTCCCCATGCCTGTGAGCAAAACACCGATGGTGTTGGAGCCGTATAATTTTACCACAGAATTGAACAGGACATCCACAGACGGCCTGTAAAGCGCATTAACAGGCTCTTCCGACAATCTGATAACGGCGCCTTCTGCCAGCCCCCGCTTTGCCACTGTCATGTGATACTGCCCCGGAGCCAGATAGCCTTTTCCTGTTTCGATAATATCCGATTCGGAGGCCTCCATTACATCTATACGGCTGAAATCGTTCATCCGTTTTGCAAAAGTCGTCGTAAATCCGCCCGGCATGTGCTGGGCTATCAAAACACCTGCCTTAATATCCTGCGGCAGCTTTGGCACTATATCCATAAGGGTTTTTGGCCCGCCTGTGGAGACCCCGATTGCCACTATCTTCTGGCTTATGACAGATTCTCCGGCAGGATGGGCGAACCTCTTCTTCGCTTCCGGGAGGACGAGATCCTTCTTTACCTTTACCCTTGCAGGCGTCCTTCTGGGAAGCTTTGCAATCGCAGCCCCTTTTATTTTATCAATAATTTCGTCTTTCTGTTTCCCTATATCTACAGATACGGAGCCGGAAGGCTTCGATACATAGTCTACTGCTCCAAGGTCCAGCGCATCGAAGGTCTCCTGCGCACCCTCCTGCGTAAGAGAGCTTATCATTATACACGGTCTGGGACTCTCTATCATTATCCGCTGAAGGGCAGTTAGACCATCCATTTTCGGCATATTTATGTCAAGGGCAACTACATCGGGATTGAGGCTCTTAACCTTCTCGATAGCCTCGAGGCCGTCTCTGGCAGCTCCGGCCACTTTTATATCCGGGTCGCTCTCCATTATTTTGGCAAGCTCCCGCCGCATAAACGCCGAATCGTCAACTATCAAGACTGTAATCATATAAGTGTTGAGTGTTAAGTGTCGAGTGTTAAGTGTCGAGTGTTAAGTTTATTCCGTATTGATTTTATCAGACCATTTATCATCTTACTTATTTCTTCTATATACATTTCAAGCCGTTTAAACATATTTTCATCTATTAATTTTCTTTTATAAGCAAATATCAGAAGATAATAGGTTTCACTTAATGAACGTCTTGAAATACCAAGAAAATTAATAAACTCTTTTGAGTGAACACTGGCACAACCTTCGGCAATATTGGTTGGTATAGACAAAGCAGCCCTTCTTAGCTGACTTGTTAAATCATAAATATACTCTTTTGAAAAAGAATCTGTACAATCAAAAATAATATGAACCATTTCATCTGCCTTTTGCCAAACAATCAATTCTTTAAAACTATTTATCTTATCGCTCATAACACCCAACACTCAACACTTAACACTTAATACTATATCCTCCTGTCTTCCATTCCCCTTGTCTTTAAAATTACCTCTCCTGTCTCCAGATAAAACTCCATTGTCCGGGGTTTTTTCCCGAGAACATCTTCTCCTGTTATCTTTATCTTGTTTTTAAACAAGACATCTTTTACGGATTCTACATTTCTAAGTCCGATATCCATGCTCTGCGTCTGGGCTGCATTCAGCCCTTCCGTTTTATACATAAACCCGCCGCCGGCGATTCTGGCAGTTAAAAACGACTGCCGTATACCCATCTTTGATAGAATTGACAGCATCGTCTGTATCGCAGTATCGGCATATATACCAGCCGAAGACTGAAGGCTGAAGGCTGAAGATATTTCATCTTGCCTCTTGCATCTTGTCTCTTGCATCTTGCTTTCAGGGGATTTTGGCAGTTTAATATGTGCCAGTCCTCCTACCTTTGCGTTTGCATCATATAGCGCGATACCCACGCATGACCCCAGATTCATCGTTACGAGTATATCGGGCGACCTTCCAACCCTGAATTCACCGATGCCTACGAGTATCCTTTTCATTAGGAGAAAAGCTCGATGAAAAATGTAAAATTAGCAATTAGCATTTTAAAATCAAATCCTTCCTTCATTGTTAATTGCTAATTTTTCATTGATAATTTTGCAATGAATGTCTTTACATTTTTCTGTAAATTCCCTCTTCCCATACCTCGAATCCTATCTCCTCCGGATTTATAATCTTCTCGACCCCTCCCAAAAACAAAAATCCCCCTTTTTTCAGGGAGGCATGAAATCTCTTGTAAAGGTCTTTTTTTATCCCGTGGTCAAAATGTATTATTACATTTCTGCATACAATAAGATGAAATCTGTCGGAGGGGAAAGGTTCTTTCAGGAGGTCATGATGCTTAAATTTAACCCTGTTTTTTATATATTCATTGACTTCAAATTGCCCGTCATTCCGGACAAAGAATCGAGCCTTCCTCGAATTGCTTACATTTTTTAAATTTGCATCCTCGTATATTCCTTCTCTCGCCTTTTCTATTGCCTCGCTGTCCACATCCGTCGCCAGTATCTTAACGGTCCTTTTAAACCCCAGCTCCTCGAGTATTATTGCGAGAGAATATGCCTCGTCTCCCGTAGAACATGCTGCGCTCCATATAAACGGCTCGGGCGTAATTTTCAACACCTCGGGAAATATCTTTTTTCGAAGGTATTCGAATTTCTCGAAATCCCTGAAGAATTCCGTTACATTTATAGTTATAAAATCCGCAAATCTTCTAAACTCTATTTCGCTGCTGCTTATAATCTTCCATAGATTGTCTAAGCTATCAACCCTCAGTTTCTGCATGATATTGTCTATCCGCCTCTTCACTACCGAGTGTTGATAAAAACCGAGGTCTATGCCCGAATGCTCCAATACCTTTTTCTTGAATTCATTTAAAGTCACAATTCATTTTCACCACAAAGGCACAAAAACTCGATTAAACCACAGACACTGAGGCACAGAGAAAGACAAAAATAAAGACACTGAAAGACACAGATAAATTATGATTAACACAGAAATAGAGATACATAAAAATCATAAATAATCAGTGTCCATCTGTGTCAAAAAAATTAGTTTATTTCTCCGTGTCTCCGTGCCTGGTTATTTTTTTTAATCTGTTTTCAATTTTGCCTTTTTCAGTTTTACTTTTGCCTCTTGTTTTTCTTCTTGCTTCTGACTCCCTGCGGTCTCCATCTCTTTCTTCTCTTCCTTTGTAAGCAGTTTGGGCAGGTTAAGTATAATCAGCATCTTCTTTTCCCCTTCGAGCCGGACAACGCCTTCCATAAACTCCGTTTCTATTCCGGATATAATCCTCGGAGGAGGCTCGACCGCCGATACGCCTATTGCCGTAACTGCCGTTACGGCATCCACCAGAAGCCCTGTAGTTGCGCCTTCTATGTCCGATATTATTATCCTCGTAAAGGCATCCCTCGGTATGGGAGGAAATCCGAACCGCTTCCTCAAGTCAATCACGGTTATAACCTCTCCCCTTAAATTTATAACACCCTCTACGAAGGATGGCGCTCTCGGAACTACGGTTACATCGGGGACAAGGGTTATCTCCTTCACCTTTTCTATGTTTATCCCGAATATATCCTCTCCGGCGCCGAAGCTGACAATAGTTATACGGCTTTCTGTAATCTCCTCTCTCCCTTTTATCTCCTTCTCCTTCTGTTTCTCCGCGCCGATGCCCTTTAACATCTCTCTTATATCGGCTGTGAATATGTTCGACAAATTGAGAAAGAGTATGAGCCTTACCTTTTCTCCGTATCTGACCTTTACCACGCCATGCAATTGTTCCGCTTCGGCAGTTGTGAGATGCGGAGGCGGCGGGACAATGTTATCCTTAGGCACTCTTAATACCTCCGATACTTCATCTACTATTAATCCGACATGGAATCCGGATATGCGGACTATTATCACAGAGGCGTGGGTTAAATCCCCCCTACTCCCCCCTTTAACTCCCCCTGCTCCCCCGCTTGAATTAA
>CAYMMR010000261.1:0-4116 GCA_964391545.1 uncultured Nitrospinota bacterium
AGATCATGCCTAGTCTCGTGGGCTCGGAGATGTGTATAAGAGACAGATGGAAAGGGAGTCTTTCGATCCGTACAGGCAGAGGCCGATATATTCGATAACAACCTTTGATAACCTTATGGACGAAGACAAGGTAAAGATAAACCATCGGATGATTTATGCAAAAGGCGCATATATCCTTATCATGCTCAGGGAAATTATGGGCGAAGAAAAATTTACGCAGGCAATAAAAGAGTTCTTCGATGAATATCGCTATAAGGCTGCCGATGCCGCGAGTTTTCAAAGAATATCCGACAGGGTCGGGGAAAGCGACCTCTCATGGTTTTTTGATTTGTGGCTGAGGGGAACGGGAAGACTCGATTATGCAGTCGAGGATGTAAATTTCATAGAAAGGGAAGGCGCATTTATAACAACTGCAAAGATTTTAAATAAGGGAGGATTAAAAATGCAGGTTGAAGCGGATGTCGCTGCCGTTACGGAGGAAGGCAAAATATTTCAAAAGGTTTTTATCGAGGAAAAACCTGTTACCGTTGTTTTCGAAACGCAGTCTAAAATAAAAAAGATAATCCTTGACCCTCTGCTAAAATGGGCGGATATGGAGAGGGAGAATAATATTTATGCCTTTAAATAAGATTTAACGGGACGAGATTTTGATTACAACTCTCTCCATGACTTTTTTTGCCTTTTTTGATAAACTCTTTTTCATATACAGCCCTTTTCTTTCTCATTTTTGAAAGCGTGTTTTAAGTTAAGCCGTTATAATTATGAACCTATCTTCAAAGGGATTTTCCCAGCCCGAAAGGGCCGAAGAAAATCTTAAAGCAATAGAAGCCGTTATAAAACCTCAAACACCAAAGCTGAAGGCTCAAGGCTTGCATGAAGTAACGGATATTATTATCGAGGAATCGGCAAATTCCTTTGCGCCGGACAGGTCGCTTAATAATTTCGAGAGATTTTTTACATCCATTGCCGAGCCATTCATGCTCGATGCTATTTTTTCGGATGCCGCCAGAAATATCAGGGCTCTCTCTTTCCTCTTTTCCGGGAGCCAATATCTGAGCGATATTTTAATTAAAACCCCTTCTTATGCCGAGTGGCTTTTAAATCCTCGCATATTGAAAAAACCGAGATTTAAAGACGAGATGTATGACGACATATCCGGGATGTTTTCTGAAAATAGAACGGCAGGACATAAAGAGATAATGAGCGCCCTCCGCAAATTCAGAAACATGGAGTTCCTGCGGATAGGGTTAAGAGATTTGATGAGGGAGTCCGATACCATCGAAACGATAGAGGATTTATCCAATACGGCGGATGTCTGCCTGCAAAAGGCTTACGAATACTGCAATAAGGAATTAACGAAAAAATACGGCTCCCCATTTTTCGAGAATATGGACGGCTCTAAAAAGCTTTGTGAATTCGCAATATTCGGAATGGGAAAGCTTGGCGGGAGAGAGCTGAACTTCAGCTCCGATATTGACCTTCTCTATATATATTCTTCCGATAAAGGCATGACATCCGGCATAGAGTCGCATAACGGAAACATCGAAAATCAGATAACAAACCATGAATATTTTGTCCGGTTATCGAGGATGATTACAAAGACGATTACCGAAATAACCGATGAGGGGCAGGTCTTCCGCATAGACCTCGATTTGAGGCCCGAGGGCAAGAGCGGGGATATAACCAATTCTCTGAGAAGCGCCGAGATATATTATGAATCGTGGGGGCAGGCATGGGAGAGGCAGGCACTTTTAAAATGCAGGACTGCCGCAGGAAGCATGCCTCTGGGAAAGAATTTCATGGAAACGATAAGGCCATTTATATTCCGGAAATATCTCGATTTTTCGGCGCTGAGAGAGATAAAGGAGATGAAGGATAAGATTAACCGCAGCCTCGAACTCAAGAAAACCGGCAAACATAATGTAAAACTCGGATACGGGGGGATAAGGGAAATCGAGTTTATTGTCCAATCCTTTCAGTTGATATACGGAGGAAGGGAAAAATGGCTCAGGGATAAGAATTCCATGAGGACGCTTCACCGCATCTCGGAGAAGGGGTTTCTTTCTTACGCCGAGTATTTCAGCCTGTCAAATGCCTATCTGTTTTTGAGGGACATCGAAAACAGGATTCAACTGCTCGGCGGAAGGCAGACCCACGATATTCCCGAAAACCCAGAGGAATTGATAACACTGGCAAGGAAGATGGGGATAAAGGATACAGAAGGGCTGTTTGAGGCATACAACCTTCATACTAAAAATGTAAGAAAGATATACGATAACCTGTTTTCGGCCGACATATACGATATTACAGAAATGAGGGAGGATGTATCCCAATGGCAGATAGATATTGACGACCCCTCACCTTCTATTGCCATTCTTAAAGAGATAGGATTTAAATCGCCTGAAATGACGCGCAGGAATCTTCTTTTAATGAGGGACGGCGGCGCCTTTGCCCACCCTACAATAAGAAGCAAAAGATATTTCAACCGTATGCTGCCTGTCCTTTTAAAAAAATGCTCCGAACTGCCCGATGCGGATCTGGCAATCAATAACTTTGAAAAATTCGTAGATGCCGGCAGGGTCAGGGAAATGATTTATTCGGTTCTTTCCGGAAGCGAGGGCGCCGTTAAGAGCTTAAGCTCCATCTTCGGGACAAGCCAATACCTTTCGAACATACTTATCCAGCAGCCCGAATTGGCGGATGCAATTTTAATAACGGAAAATATCTATCTGGAAAAGACAAAAGAGATGCTGAGGGACGAGCTATACAGAATTTTGAAGTCCGCCGATACTTACGAAAGCTCTTTGGATGAATTATGCAAATTTAAAAGGGGAGAGGAATTGAGGATAGGATTGAGGGATATACTTGGAATAGCAGGGCTTCAGGAGATAATGTCCGAGCTTTCCAACCTGGCCGATGTCTATATAGAGTTTTCCCTTAAATTAGTCGAGAATGACCTTATAAAAAGATACGGAATACCGACGAATGAAAGGCAGGAGAGGAGCAGATTCGCAATTATAGCTATGGGTAAACTTGGAGGGAGGGAACTGAGTTTCGGGTCGGATCTGGATATAGTTTTTGCCTATTCAAGCGATGGAGAAACGACAGGGAAAGAAGGGATAAGTGGCAAGCCTGCCCCTGCAAGTAGTAAGCAGGGGGAGCAAGGGGCAGTGGAAAAGATAAGCAATCATCTTTTCTTCTCCAAACTCTGCGAAAAATTAATATACGCAATAAGCGGTATGACCCGATTCGGTTTCGCCTACAGGGTTGATACCAGGCTGCGTCCTGACGGAGAAAAAGGAGTTCTTGTTATGACGCTTAAAGGGTATGAAAATTATTATAAAAAGAGGGGCGGGGTATGGGAAAGACAGGCGCTTACAAAGGCAAGGTTTGTTGCCGGAGATGATAGTCTTGGCATGGAATTGACAAATATAATTCATGGATTCGTATACGATACACCCTTCGAGCCTGCCATTGCAGAAGAAATTGACAGGATGAGAAAGAGAATGGAGCAGGAGCGCATAAAGTCCGGCGAGGCGGGCAGGGATATAAAATTGGGAAGGGGTGGAATAGTTGATATAGAATTTATAATACAGTTTCTCCAGCTTAAATACGGCGGTAATTTTAGGGAGATCCGCGGGACAGGAAGTCTCGATACTATGAAATTTCTCAGGGAAAAGAGGCTTCTTTCCGAAACCGACTATCAAACCATTTCGGTAAGCTACCTTTTTCTAAGGAAGATCGAGAGCCGTATCAGGATAGAACACGACCGCCCTCTGAACGTTATCCCTGATTCAAGGGACGAGCTTTCGTCGCTGGCAAAAAAACTTGGCTATAAAGACAACGGTGGAAACACAGGCGATAAATTATACAAAGACTTCGAGTCCTGCACTAAAAAAGTAAGGGAGATATATAGCAGAATAATTGTCTATAAATAAATGGAGCTGAGGGGGATCGAACCCCTGACCTCTTGAATGCCATTCAAGCGCTCTCCCAACTGAGCTACAGCCCCGCTATTAAATTTATTTACCATAAAGACACAAAGAACACAAAGGAAAAATATTTGTAACTATTCAGCAAATTACAATATTCCCCCTTAATAAAGGGGGTTGGGGG
>CAYMMR010000262.1:0-4041 GCA_964391545.1 uncultured Nitrospinota bacterium
CTGTGGAACAAAAGAAAAACTAAAAAGTCGTTCAAAAAAGTCATTTTTCAGTATCATCTAAGTAATCCTCTCAAGTTTTAGCAAAAAATGCCGATTAATAAGATAGGCGAAAAAAGTATTTTGTAAAAAGGGGTGTTTTATATGAAAATAGATTCCTTACAATCAAATACCACTATACCAGAAGGCGGAAAGGCTGAATCTGTGAAGGCGTCAAATGCCCCGGCCGCAGATTATGCAAAATCGGCAGCTTATGAGGTAAATGATACTGTTGTAATATCTCAGGAGGCAAAGGTTCTTGCAGATAAGATGGCGGCAAAGGAAAAGGCTTTTAATGAAAAAATCAAAGAAAATGCCAATCGTGATAAAAATAATCGGCCTGCCGGAAACCTCCTCATGATGGCAAAGAGGTATCTGGATTATTATCTCAATGACAGCAAAGACCTTGCCATAAAGGTCATGGATAAAGATACAAAAAAGGTCTTAAGAGAGATACCTCTGAAAGAAGAGCAGAAACTAAGGGCATCCATTGAAAAGATGGTTGAAGAACTAAACACTGACCACTGATTACACAGATTTTCACAGATTGAACAAACCTTTTATCCCATCCGCAAATGGAGGCTTGATAATTCCCTTCTCCGTAATAATAGCAGTTATATTTTTATTTGGTGTTACATCGAAGGCGGGGTTTGCGACCTCTACTCCTTCCGGAGCTATTCTCTTGCCGCTCAGGTATGTTACCTCCTGCGGGCTTCTCTCCTCAATCGGAATCTTGCTTCCATCGGGAATTTTTATATCAATTGTAGATAATGGGGCTGCCACATAAAAAGGTATGTTATGCTCTTTTGCAAGAATCGAGAGGGAATATGTCCCTATCTTGTTTGCCGTATCGCCGTTCGCCGCAATCCTGTCCGCGCCGACAATAATTTTATCTATCTCCCCTTTTCCCATAAAATAACCTGCCATATTATCCGTAATCAACCGGACGGGTATGCCCTCTTTAACAAGCTCCCATGCTGTAAGCCTTGCACCTTGAAGGAAGGGTCTTGTCTCATCTGCATATACCTTTATATTCTTCCCCTTCTCATGCGCCACTTTTATGACCCCCAACGCTGTCCCGTATTCCCCTGCCGTTGCCAATGCACCTGCATTGCAGTGAGTTAGGATAGTATCGCCGTCCTCTATCAATTTCTGTCCATTCATACCCATAGCCTTGTTTATCGCTATATCGTCTTCATATATCTTCACTGCCTCTTTTTCAAGAATATCTTTTATTGCCTCTACAGAGCCGTTCCTGTTTTTCTCGGCAGCGGATTTCATCCTCTCTATTGCCCAGAATAGGTTTACGGCAGTAGGACGGGTGCTTGCTAAATGACTGCATATCTCCATAAGCTCCCTGTAGAATTTATTGGAATCATTAGTCGTTATACCCTTCGCACCCAATGCGACACCCATAGCAGCGGCAACGCCTATTGCAGGAGCGCCCCTCACCTGCATGGTCTTTATAGCCCTTGCCACATCCTGATAATTGTTACACTCTACATAAACCTCCTCAAGAGGAAGTCTTGTCTGGTCAATAAGCCTTACTTTACCGTCTTTATATTCTACTGTTTTAAACATTCTTCAATCCTCTCTTTTTTAATGCCGATTATCCTTACCAATTTACTTTTGCTTTTATGTCCCGATATTATTTCTATCTTTCCCTTGCTTATATCGAGTCTCTTTGCAAAAAATTCTATCAAGCCCTCGTTTGCCTCTCCTTCTACCGGCGGCGAGGTCAGTTTTATCTTTATAGCATCTCCGTATAAACCGCAAATCTCGTTTTTAGATGAGCGGGGCTGAACCCAAACGGAAAATACGACACCTTCTTTATCTTCTCTTACCTTTAACACAATTCAATCCTGAACAAAAACCTGATTAATCCGCAGATTACGCAGATTACACAGATTTTTAAAAAAAATATTTTGTTTTAATCTGCGATAATCTGCGGATATATTATTTCTTCCCTTCCTCCTGCTTCATGGCATCCATAAGCTTCAGATGGTTTTCTATCATTGTTCTCAGTTGTGCCTCAAACTGCCTTCTTTGGGTTTTAAGTTCTGCAATATCCTTTTCCATCTTAAAAACCTTATCTTCTGCAGCCTTCAGTATTTCCGATGCCTTCATCTCCGCCTGTTTTACAATAAGCTGCGATTCCTGATTAGCTTTCTCGATTGCATCCTTCCTGAAATCCTGCGCAGATGAAATCATTTTTCTGAAATCGCCTTCTGCCTTTTTATATTCCTCGATTTCATGTTCTCTCTTTTTTAATTCGATTTTAAAGTTTTCATTCTCTTTGTTAAGCTCCTCGAACTCGTTGGCAATCAACTCAAGATAGTTGTCTACCTCTTCTATATCGAAACCCCTGAACTTGAGCCCAAACTGCTGCTGCCTGACATCCATTGGTGAAATTCTCATCCTATCATTACCTCCGTTGCCCAAAAAATGGATTTAACTGCAGAGAACAAAAGAAAAAGATTTTTAGCCACAGATTTTCACGGATTAAAACATTAAAAAATAATAAAGTGAAAAAAACTATTTTAAAAGTATTTCCCTATTTCTTCTTAATCTTTTTATTTGTTTTTTTAGTCTGTGTCCGTCCGTAGCTAATCAGGTCTTTGTCCTTTGTGGTTGTATTTTTTAATGTAATCTTATTGCTATCTGCATTAAGGTTGATACGACAAAGCTCTGGAGAAATATAATTATGAGGAATACTATTATCGGAGAAAAATCTATGCCTGTCGTATAAACAGGAATAAGCCTTCGTATCGGCGACAGGACAGGCTCTGTAACCCTGTAGAGAAACTGGACGATTGGATTATAAGGGTCTGGATTGACCCACGAGATAAGCGCCCGTATGATGATAATCCACATATATATATTAAGGAGTATATCCAGAACCTTTGCTATCGCACTTAGCAGATTTCCGAGTATGAACATATATTAAATCCCCCTCACCCCTCCCCTCTCCCCTCAGTGGAGAGGGGAGGGTATAGTTTCATCCCTTGCCTCTTTATCAATAAATTCTTTTGCTTTTATATATACCCCCCTTGGTATCCTATAAGTTTTTGTAAATTTTGACCGAAATTTCATAGTTGCATAATCCTTATATTATTATTATTTTTCAACAAAGAGAGTATTTATCCTGCTTAATATCTCTTTAAATACTTGTGTTTTTAATCTGCCAACTTTTTTATAATAATATCCTGTTCGATACTTGTAATAGCATCCACCCTTATCTTGCCGGTTTGCTTCAGATACCCTTCTTCAAGACTATCTGTCGCAATAGTAATACCGTATTCCGATTCTTCGAGATTTGTGGTTATAGCACAAACAATGACATCGGCATATTTACGGTTATAACTGTCTTTTGAGATGACAAGAACGGGCCGCACTTTAAAGTCAGCCAGATTTGAGAATGGAAATCTGGTAAGGACTATTTCTCGTTGTTTACAGATAACTTTCCCAAATTTCATCCTTTTCCTCTTTCCATACTTCAATAAACTTTTTTTCCGAAGCAAGCCTTAAACCTTTCACATCTTCAATATCTTCTCTTTCTATACCTATCCTGAAATAATGTAAAATGTCATAGACTTCACGCAACTTATCTTTCGGAATGCCTTTAATCTCATCATGTATCAATTTTTCTATAGATATGGTCTCCACGATAATACCTCCTCTGCAAATTCAATTGTCTTTATGGTAAATCATTTTTTATTCCCTTACCTTCCCCAATTCCTCCGACCTTCTTGTCGCTGCCTCTACTGCATCCATTAAGGCTCCCCTCAACCCCCCGTCTTCCAGAGCATGGAGTCCGGCAATTGTCGTGCCTCCGGGAGAGGTAACCATATCTTTAAGCTCTCCAAAGTGCTTCTTGCTCTCGAGGGCAAGCTTTGCAGAACCGAGCATGGTCTGGATGGCGAGCAGATTGGATACATTCCTCGGCAATCCGACCTTAACTCCGGCATCGGAGAGCGCCTCCATAATTAAAAACATATATGCCGG
>CAYMMR010000263.1:0-4037 GCA_964391545.1 uncultured Nitrospinota bacterium
GGCCTTACCAGAGCCTCTCATGTAATCAAACATAAGGATACACTGCCTTTGATGAAAGAGGCTGGATGTGTCGGTATGGAAATCGGGATAGAGAGCTTTACAGAGGACTCAACCGAATTGGTGAGAAAAGGTGAGGGGACAGGTGAGATGACAGAGGCAAGCATGGAATTAGAGAGGGCAGGGATTGCCCCACTTTATACCCATATGTTCTTCAATCCCGGAGAGACAATCACAGGTTATTATCAAAAACAGGTATTTTTAAATGAGGTCAACAGTAAAAATACAGCATTCTTAGCAGACAGCAGGCTTGGTCAGGCATCCACACCGCATAGAAAGACAGACTTTGAAAAAGAGGCAAAAGACCTCGGAGATGTTTTTGTTTCCGACCTCTCCCACTATATACACCAGAGGATAAACTTTATTCCCAATAGCCTATTAAACGATGTCCCTGTCAAAACAAAAGAAAACAGGGGCAGTCCTATAAAATTTCTTGAAGTGGCGCTTCAGGCATTATTTGATTGGACAGAGGAGATGATAGATAACTATGTCAGAACTGCAAATCTCTTGTGGGACAAGATTGACGGGAAAAAGAATGTAAAAGAGCTTGCAGGTGAGATTAAGGAGATGCTTAATTTAAGTGATTACCACAGTAAGATGTTTGTATCACTATCTATTGTGGGGTTGGCAAGAGAAGGGGCAATAAGGTCAAAGGAGAAAAATCACTCTGTGATTTCAAGATGAGGTGGTCGCAAATTGTGACAACTTTTGCTTAAAAGCATTATGCCAATGAAAGAAATTGAAAAGATAAATATACTTATTAAAGAAGGTGAAGGGCTCGCCGTTGAATTTAAAGAGCATTTTACGCCGCGGATTGATGAAGACATTGTCGCATTTGCAAACACAAAGGGCGGGGTTATTATTCTTGGCGTTAGAGATGACCGGACAGTCAGCGGAGAGAAGCTGACAAATGATCTCAAGGCTCGCATCAATTCTATTGCAAGGAATTGCAATCCTCCGATTACCGTTAAGATAAAGCAAGTCCATGACATTGTTATAATTGAAACACCTCAAGGAGATGAAAAACCATACAGTTGCAGTTCAGGATATTTCAGAAGGCTTGACGGAACAACGCAGAAGATGACCAATCATGAACTGAGAGTAATGTTTCAGGAACATGAGGCAATGTCGTTTGAAGAAAAAGTCAACAAAGATGTTACTTGGGATGACATATCAAAGGAAAAGATACGGAATTTCCTGAAAGAGGCTGATATAAGCATTAAGAAAATAGTCTCGCGGGACATTCTTACAAGTTTAAGCCTGTCAAGGGATAACAAAATTACCAATGTCGGGGCTTTAATGTTTGCTTTCAAAGTTGAAAAGTTCATTCCTCATGCGGAAAGCATCTTTGCCTCTTTTAAGGGAACGGATAAAACGAATATCTATGACCGGAATGATGTGAAAGATGACCTCTTAACCCAGTTTAATGAAGCCGTTGCATTTTTAAAGAAACATTTGAACGTCCGCAGTGAAATTCGGGGTTTTGACCGCTTTGACATTTATGAGATTCCTCTGGACGCCTTAAGGGAAGCAGTTGTTAATGCAATAGTCCACAGGAATTATGCGATTAAAGGAACAAGTATTTATGTAAGAATTTTTGATGATCGCGTGGAGATAGAAAACCCCGGCGGATTGCCTGACGGAATTACAAAGCGGGATTTTGGCAAGTCCTCTGTAAGAAGAAATCCGATTATTGCCGATATGTTTCATCGCATGGGTAAAGTTGAGCGTATGGGTTCCGGTATTGAGCGCATGAGGGACATTATGCGTGACGCGGGGCTGAAAGAACCTGTCTTTGAAATGGATACATTCTTTCGAGTTACTTTTTATCGTGACCCGCGCTATTCTCTTAAAGCGGACAGATCTCAAAAGGGCGGAGGAAGTAAGGAGAAAAAGTTGGGTGAAAAGTTGGGTGAAAAGTTGGGTGAAAGGGTGGTAGAAAAGGGGGCAGAAAGGGTGGTAGAAAAGGGGGCAGAAAGGGTGGTAGAAAAGGGGGCAGAAAGGTTATCAGCAAATGAAGCGATGATATATGCTTTGATAATAAATAATCCGTATATAAGCAAAAATGAAATGATGTCCCAAGGCAGCTTAACTAAAAAAACTGTTGAATACAATTTAGAGAAGCTGAAAAAACGGGGACTACTGAAACGTATTGGCCCCGATAAAGGCGGGCATTGGGAGATTGTTGATATCTCAAGGCAGACCGACTAAACGACTATGCCAAGAATAAACGAAGCGACAGACACTGATTTAAAGGTAACTGAAAGACTCCAGTATCTCGGCTGGAAGCGGGGGGGAAATAAATCTACCCCCATTATCTTGTGTAATGGAGTTGACATATCCAGTGAAAATGACTATATTGGTCATATTAGATAGACTTAACAGCACAGGAGGATGAAATCATGAAAACAGCGGCAGTTTCTGAATTAAAGGCATCCATCAGTGAATATCTTTCAAAGGTAAAGGCTGGTGAGGAAGTGCTTGTTACTGACAGGGGAAAACCGATTGCCAAGCTGATACCGCTAGACAGAAACGAAACAGCGTTGCCGGCACATTTGCTTATGCTTGAAAAAGCCGGTTTAGTCCGTATAGGCAGCGGCAGAATAAAAGGCGGTTTTTGGGATTTGCCAAGGCCAAAGGACGAAAAAGGGCTTGTTCTTAAGGCGCTTATAGAGGAGCGGGAGGAATAAATTATGATTTTTTGGGATGCCTCTGCAATTATACCCCTCTGTATTGACGAACCGCACAGCAATGCTGTTAAAGGCATATTAAAAAAGAACAGTTCTATGGCAGTCTGGTGGGGAAGCGTTGTTGAGTGCCATTCAGCATTTGCCCGGCTCCGCCGCACAGGATTCTTAAAGGATAAAGATGAAGACTCTGTGCGGCATATTGTGTCAATCCTGGCAGATGCATGGACAGAGATAGAGCCCGGCGAGGATATTAGAAATCTGGCATCGCGTCTTCTACTGCTTCATCCGCTCCGCGCTGCAGATTCGCTTCAACTGGCTGCTGCGCTTGTTTGGGCAGGCAAGACTCCAAGGGGGCATAGTTTTGTATGCTTAGACAGCAGATTAAGAACTGCTGCTAGAAAAGAGGGGTTTGTATTGATGCCCTCTGCATTGCCAGAATAATATGCGGCTGGAAGCGGGGGGATACATTGCCTGCCTGTGCGTTGCACCTGTCTGCGTGCTGTCGCACAGCACAGGCAGACGCAGACAGGCTTTATCAGCAGGAGTATGCTTTAAATCTAAATTTGTGATGAGGATAACAGGATAATGGTTGCTGTCCCTAATTTATTTCAAAGGAACAAGTATTTATGTAAGAATTTTTGATGATCGCGTGGAGATAGAAAATCCAGGAGGACTGGTTGAAGGAATGGCTAAAAGGGATTTCGGCAAGTCTTTCGTAAGACGGAATCCGATCCTTGCTGATTTGTTTCATCGCATGGATAAGGTTGAACGCATGGGCACAGGTATCAATCGCATGAGGACACCTATGGTTGAAGCCGGCATGAAAGAACCTGTCTTTGAGATGGATTCATTCTTCAGGGCCATTTTCTATCGCGATCCTCAGTATTCCCTTAAAGCGAAGAAGGTCGGAGAAAAGGCGGAGAGGGGTCGGTGAAAAGGTCGGAGTAAATACGGAGAAAATGCGGAGAAAATTATTTTGGCTATATCAAGCAATCAGTTTATTAAGACTTATGAAATGGCAGAAAAGACTAATTTATCTCAAAGCACGATTGAGAAAATTGTAGCGAAACTTAAAAAGGCTGGACTACTGAAACGCATTGGTCCTGATAAAGGCGGGCATTGGGAGATAGTGAATGACTGATATGCAAAAACTCGAACTTACATGGATAGGGAAGGATGAGCAGCCTCTGGATGCCGATTTATTTATGCCTTTAAGGAGATATTTATGACAGAGCCAATTATTACTTGTCCGAAATGCAAGACGGAGATCAAACTAACAGAATCGCTTGC
>CAYMMR010000264.1:0-4031 GCA_964391545.1 uncultured Nitrospinota bacterium
CGGAATGACAAAAATACACAGATATAGGACATTAATATTACAGGTATCAATAATTTGAGCGATTTATTTCAACAAATCTCTATTATGACAGGCGGGACGCCTGTCATACTGAAACGGGCTATCACCTATTAGGTAGGACAGCCGTCTCGGCTGTCCTATATTTATCAATAAATTCGCTCGATTTAGGTATAAGAATATCACACCTCCATGCAAAAGGGGAGATACTCTTTTTCTCCCTTTATGCAGGATGCAAGTCTTTCTATCTGTATCCTGAAGCATTTTCTAAATGTTGTTTTCTCTTTTGTATCAGGATGGATGAATTCGTTATTTATAAAATTCTCGTATTCGGCAAAGTATTTCTTCATCGCATCTCTCGTCAGGTAAATACCCTCACCCTTTGGATTTCTGTAGAAATCATCCTCTTTCAGCATCCTGTTGTTTATAAGTTTCAAGGTAAGGCGGTCTACTATAGACGCTCTAAATTCTTCCTGTAAATCCGAGGCAAGGGAAGCCCTGCCGTATTCCACTTTGTGATAATAACCGAGATACGGATCAAATCCCATGCCATCGAGGAGAGATGATATTTCGCTAAAGACCATCGTATACCCTAATGAAAGCAGGGCATTAACAGGGTCAGTCGCAGGATGTTTTTTCCTTCCGTTGAAGCCAAATTTACCGAGTATCATCTTGCTGAATCCGGCAAAGTAGTTTCTTGCAGCCATTCCCTCTATGCCGTTCAGTTTATCGAGCGAGGTTTGTCCGTCCAAACTTGTTTGAACGGTTTGTATTGCATCTATCTCCTGTCTCAAATCAATCTCAGGATGGTTGTAATAGAAGCCTCTTAAAAATTGTATCGAGTTTTTTATCTTTCCTTTTACAATGCTGCGGGAAAAGGCTGTTTTAAAGTCTTCTTCACTGTGCCTCTTAAACTGTGCAATCCTTAAAGCGATATTCTTTGTTGCCGGAGATGTAATCTGCCCGATAAGCCTCCCTGTCTTTGTCAATATCGCCATCTCAATCCCATGTTCAAAAAGCTCTTTCACCGCCTGTGTTGTAAACTGGATATTGCCGAAGATAAAGACAGAATCTATTTTATGACATTCGACATCGAGCAGTATTTCATCGTCTTTCTGGACAATAAGCCTGTCCCCTGTTTTTCTGAGAACCGAACCTTGCTCTGTCAGATAAAGGTTTGCCATATTTTTAAAAGGGCAGTTATATTTTCCCTTCAACAATGGCTAATGCAATACTGTTTAAATATTGCCTGATAATATTGCTTGAAACAGGAGCTACCCATTTGATTTCCTCATCAACAAGCTCATAATTAAATTCGGCAAGAATTTTCGCTATAAACAGAGGGGCAATGCCGGCGGCTTTGCTATGGGCATCGAGCAGAGACTGTTTTAAGCTTAGACCGTCCTTTAAAAGAAAGTAAAGGTCTGCTATATCTTTGGGTAAAGCCCTGTCAACAAGGGCAGTTAGTTTATTGGCAAGGATATTCTCTTTTGAATCTATAATGCCGAGAGTGGGGTGGGCGATAATGGCGCCGATATGGGAAGGGACATCATTGACCAGCTCTATTTTCAATCTCTCCTGTCCAACGAAGACTCGATAAAAATGTTCTCCTTTCAAATCAACTTCAACATCATGGAAGGTCTTCAGTAATTTTTCTACTATGATCTCTGATATACCCTGAAAGTCTGAATGATAATTTACAAAATAGTCTAAATCATCGGAATATCTGTGATTATAATACCCCCTCGATAAAGTAGTTCCACCTGTAAGATAGAAAGGCGAATCTGTAAATGCCGATATTGCCTTATCCTGCAAAGGATAAAGGATTTTATTGTAATATTCTGCAAGCAAAGTCCATCCCCTCTTTTATTTCCTTAAATCTTACATACCTTCGTGCATCTCCCCATAGGTTACATAAGATTTTAGGGTCAATTACCTTGACGATTTTAAACCAGTTCACACTCTCGAGCAGTCTTGCCACACAGAATGCCCTATCAGGCCATTTACGAGCGCTTCTGCCCTCTATTATGTCGAGGAACTCCTCTTGCGTAAGCTTCATATCCCACAAGCACTGTTTGAGTATCCTTCTCTGCTCCTCTGTTAATTCTCTTTTATCCATAATGCTTATTATACTACAACTCCCTCCAACCCCTTCTTTATTAAAGAGGGGGGAGTCCGTTAATCAGGTGAGTGGTCGAATATCACCACATCCCCTGTTACAGGACTGCGATATTGTAATTGCCTCGCCTTTCCGTGCAGGGCGTGTGCAATCTTTAGATAAAGCCAGACAGGGGCTGCGCCTGTTAAGATAATCTTATTGCCTTCTCCTGCAAGGGATTTTGCTTTTTGAATATAGGTGTCAACTTCGGCTAACTTAGCATTGCCGTTAAAAAGATGAGATAGGTCAATGATTCTTGACTCTTGACTCCTGACTCCTGACTCCCGACTGTTTTTTTCAGGCATCCTTCGTTACCTCTCTTATTAATTCCTCTGTTGCCATCCTTTCAAGGGATTCCGTAAGAAGTCCCCAGCATTCATAGCCGCCATCCCTGTGAAAATGATAGATATACACAGGCACCCAGTTGTTTAAGACATCGGCAAGGAAAAAGGCGGAGGCAACAGGACCCTCATAAAACAGGTGGACTTCCCTTACACCTTTTTCCGTAAGTTCTCTCTTTTTTGCAAGAAATGTCTTTCTGAGTTTATCTATCGTATGCAACGATACGCCATCAACATCAATCTCCGAAATCTCCATTCCCTGCTTAAAGCCTGCAGGGACAAGCTCCATGCCCTTCTCTTTTAAGTAGGTCTCAACATGACCTCTTATATTTTCACTATGTTTTAGACTCACCGCCAGTGCAACACGCAAACCTTTGCCTCTTTCAAGCGACTTTTTAATCCGCCTTTTGTAGCGCAATGCCCTTGACAAGACTATCAGAACGGTAGATACAAAGACGATGAATGTGATGATGCCTGCTATGTCAGAAGTTCTTGCTATTGTTTCCCACATAATAAAATCACCTAAACCTCTCCGGCAACCACTTTTTCAAATCTCTGACCTGCTGGATTGGAAGGATTTCAACCCCATACTCTTTCCCCCTTGCAGACAGAGCTTCGCTTATCTGGTTATGAGTAGTGCAAATAATAGCCCTTTTTTCACCCAAACCCAATTGTTTTAATATTGCCCCTTTTTTATAAACCTCATCTCTGATTATCTTCTGCTCCTTCTCATCGGCCAATGTTTTACATTCTATATGGTAAAAGACATTGCTTTTCATAAAGGCTATATCCAACTCATTTGTTGTTCTGCTTAAACTCTCAATTATTACGCCCATCATTGCATCATCAAGCGCCTTGCCTTCTACAAGACTATAAACCTCGTTAAATACATATTCCTCAAACCAGCCTCCTGTTAAATAGACTATCTCATCCTTTAGCATATCTTTACTGACCAATCTGCCATCTGTCTCAAAACCATGTTTATTCAGCATCTCCCTTTCAATTTTCGTAAATTCCCTGTCAAAGGCTGCTGATAGATGATATTTTTTCTGTTTCCTTTTATCTCCCATGTTCTTATAAAGAAAACCAAGGATACCTTTTAACTGTTCATAGTTATCCAGTATCCATTTTGTTTCTTCTTTATGAAAAAAGGCTTTATCTTTATTCTGTATCCTGAAGCCATAACTCATCAGATATTCCTCAAGATTTAACCGTTCCTTGACCTCATAAACCTTTAATGGCTTTTTTCTTGGAAAGATTTGCGCAAATTCATTCTTGCCAAGCGGCATATAACCTATAACAACCTTCTGCCCTATATCTCTGAATATTTCATAGGCTGCAAGCGCCATAATCTTATTGCCGCCTGTAATATTGACAATATATTCAACTTCTCCATTAATTGTATTTATGAGAGATTCTATCTGATTTATACAATCGTTTAGCGAGTCTTGATTAACCACAATCTTTTTAATATGCACAGATGAAGGCAAAATCCCCTTTAGTTTCAGGGCGTTTTC
>CAYMMR010000265.1:0-4016 GCA_964391545.1 uncultured Nitrospinota bacterium
ATTATAGAAAAAGTTCGAGGGATAATCCAAGAGGCGCTGATAGCGGTAAATACCGGGTGCTTCGCGGCGGTTCGTGGACCAGCGTACCGCGGAACTTGCGAGCATCTGACCGCAACTGGAGCGTGCCTGCGGAACGGTACAGCAACGACGGGTTTCGGTTGGTTCTCTCCGCCCAGTAGTTATTTTCTGAGTTCTAATTTTCTATTTTCTAAGCTTTTTTGATGGGGTGCAGGGGCGTAGCCCCTGCCCGCGATATTTTTTGTTTTTCGTAACTCATCTGCGTCCAATGCATTATTTTGCGTTAAGCAGTTAAAAGTCGTAGAAACAGGTTTTTAAACCTGTTATAATTCAACAGGTCTGAAGACCTGTTTCTACAAACATTAATTCTAACCTGAATTTGAGCGATTCTGTTAAAGAAACCTCATGGATTCCCGCTTTCGCGGGAATGACATTCGCTGGTAATAACTTTAAAAATTATTTTTGCTTTTTATTCGTGCCATTCGTATATTCGTGTAATTCGTGTTCTGAAGATTTTACAGTTATTCTTTTCTTCGTGTCTGTGTTCTTCGTGGTGATTGCTTACGGAGTTTTTAAAGGGAAGCTCTTGAGGGCTTCTTCGATGCCGATTGATAAAAGCTGGTCTACGGTCTGCCAGCTTCCTCCCCCTTTCATGAAGGTTTTTATATCGAGGATATTTTCGGAGAGCGCCTTCTGTGTTTTGTCGAACCTCACCTTCCATAAAATCTCACCTGATTTTACATCCATCAAAATCGCCGTGAATGCAGCAGAGGCTGGACTGTTTACAGCCCATGAGGTGCCGTCTCTCTCTTCATATCTCAAAACTACGCCCATCAAAACAGCATCCGCTTCAAAAGTTTCGCCGACATTTGTTCCAAGGGACAGAGCATATTTATCCGTAAGATTTTTATCCACGGATCCGTAAAACAGATTTACATTGGCTTCCGGTATAAGATTTATACTCCTGTTAAGCAGCAGGTTGTTATAAAATAATGATGCAACATTTTTTCCAGCATCCGCCTCTATTTTTCCGCTCTTGAAAGACTGCCCGGTCAGATGGCAGATTACCGTTCCATTATCCGGAGGGATTGGACTCCCTGTCCTGAAGGGCAGGACGGCGAGCCTTTTTATTGAAATCTTATCCGGCTTTTCGGAATGAAGAACGACTACGCCGGAAGGGGGTTTAAAACCGCCGCATGAACTTAGGAACATAAAAAGAATTAAGACAGGACTAAAATGTTTCGACATGGATATAGCATATCAAATATCGTTTTTTAACTCAATGACTTTTAAGATGCCTTTTAAAATGGCGGCAGGCGGCGGCGGGCAGCCGTGGATATAGGCATCCACAGGTATAACCTTATTTATGCCGCCAAGGGAAGCATAACTCTCTCCAAAAACACCGCCGTTATATCCGCAATCTCCCACTGCAACTACAAGTTTTGGGGGAGGGGCTGCATTGTATGTCCTGCGAAGGGCTGTCTCCATGTTTATCGAAACAGGGCCCGTAACTAAAAGCATATCCGCAAATCTCGGCGAGGCGGTAAAATGCAGGCCGAACCTCTCGCAGTTATAGATGGGGTTATTCAGTGCATGGATCTCGAGTTCGCAGCCGTTGCACGAGCCTGCATCCACCTCTCTGATTGTGAGGCTCCTGTGGAAACGGCTTCTTACGGTTTTTTCCAGCTTTGCCCCGATTATCTCTATTTCAGCCTCAACTTTAGGAGGAAGATGTTCGGTAACAATGCCCGTTCTGAATATCTGATGAAGTATTCTAATCATGGGGCTTGGGACTGGAGGATAGGGACTTGCTCAACCCTCGCAGCATTTTACAAAGGGTATTAAGTTGTAACATAATACCCTCTATTTCCTCCTTTGATATAAAATCTAATTTGTTACTCAATAATAGTTGTGTTTCAAGTTCAGCCAAAGAGCCAAGGGCAATAAAAATGAACTGCCTAAATTCTATTCTTGATTTTCGTGCATGTCCTTCTGCGATATTTGATGGAATAGAAACCGCAGCTCTCCGTATTTGACTAACAAGACCAAACCGTTCATCCGATGGAAATTTAGCAGTTAAAGAATATATTACTATAGCAACCTCCATCCCAATCTTCCATACATCCAAATCCTGATAACTTTTTATCATAATCGATAGGGGCTGGGGGCTAGGAACTAGGGACTTGTATTTACCAGCCCCCAGTCTCCAGCCCCTGCTTTTACAAATCATGCCCAGAATATGACTGGTTAAAGCTCTTGTTGCACAGTGGAAAATCCGGGACGATATTTCCATGAATCGCCTGTTCCAGCGCAATCCAGTTTACACTTGACGGGTCCCTGACCATACACCTGTTTACCCCTCCCACTGCCCCCGATTGTATCCAGTATGCTATCTCCCCGCGCCATCCCTCGACAACTGCAAAACCTGCCCTGTCGGACGGAGGGGGATTAAACTTTTCTGCGATTTCACCATCGGGCAGGCTGTTCAATATCTCTCTAATAATCCTTATCGAATCCCTTATTTCTTCAACCCTGACCCATCCGCGTGCATGGACATCCCCTGATTTGAGGACTGTTATTTTCGGGACAATGCGGTCGTAAGGAGGGAAAGGGCTACGGATACGGCAGTCCATCTCCTGACCGCTTGCCCTTGCTACGAAGCCGACTACGCAAAGCTCCTTTGCCTTATCAGGGGTGAGCACACCTGTATCTCTTAATCTATCATCGAGGGATGGGTTTTCTTCGTAGATAACAACGAGTCTTTCAAATTCCTCCGACAGTCTGTCCATCTCCGACAATATTTCATCTTTACCTTCTTGAGTTATGTCAACTGATACGCCTCCGGGTATAACCCTGTCCATCATGAATCTATGACCAAAGAGCTTATAGTTTGTGCGGAGGAGGCTTTCTTTAAGACGGGTAAGCTGATACAGCATAAACGCAAGGGCAGCGTCATTGGCTATTGCCCCAATATCGCCAAGGTGATTTGCTATCCGCTCCCTTTCGAGAAATAAGGCACGAAGCCATAATGCCCTTTGGGGACAACCCCCTAACCCCCTTTGATAAGGGGGATTGCATCCTGTCATTGACTCGACAGCCCGGCAGTAGGCGATGGCATGGGCAACTGTGGTGTCTCCAGATACCCTGCCTGCCAGTCTTACGCCGTCTTCCCATGAAAGGGATTCGAATCTCTTTTCTATGCCTTTGTGAACATATCCGAGTTTTTCTTCCAGATTGATTATATCTTCGCCGACTGCCTGAAAGCGGAAATGACCGGGCTCGATAATACCTGCATGGACAGGACCAACAGGTATCTCATAAACACCTTCGCCTTCAGCCTTTATCCATCGATATTCGCCCTTTATTTTCGATACGGATTTTGAGGCGCTAAAGGACTTTCTGAGCGGGTAAACATCCTCCTGCCAATCCTCGTGTTTTATCCACGGACGAGAATCGGGATGTCCAGAAGGGATAACACCCATAAGGCTTTTCATCTGCCTCTCGAAGCGGTAGGCCGGGGTAAACTTTTTTGTAATGCTTGGAAACGAAGGGTCTTCCACAGGGGCATAAGTTTTTACAATCAGGTATTCCCCATTTTTTTCATAACAGCCGTATATTCCGAACCCCCTCCCCCTCACCCCTTCCCTCTCCCCTGAGGGGAGAGGGGATGAAGGATAAAGTGTCTCGTCAGTCGCCCACTCTGCGACAAGTCTCGCCCCCCCTATTTTCATCGTCCTTGCCGCCTCTGTGAATCTTTCTCTCGGTACGATTGCTTAAGCAGGTGGTGCAGCTCCCGTAACCGGGCAATCTCTTCGGCGCTGCCGCGCTCCACGGCGAGCCGCGCCGCCAAACCTTCGAGCACAGCGGCGATGGAATAGGTGTCTTGTACCTCGTCAGCGGTTGGTTTGCTGATCGTGATGACGTTATGAGTAAAAAAAGTTATATAACCTTCGGCTTCCAGGCGGCGCAGGGCTTCCCGCAAGGGCACGCGACTGACT
>CAYMMR010000266.1:0-4010 GCA_964391545.1 uncultured Nitrospinota bacterium
ATCTTATCAATCTCACCGCCGCTGCCGGAGGCGGCTATGTTTTTTGTCAGGGTCATTTCGGCAGACAGCGCCTGAATGAAGCTTAAAAGATTTTCTATCGGCTTTCTAAAGGATGCCTCCAGAAACATAACGGCGCCGGCGAAAAGGACGGCAAGGACGATAATGGAAATTAACGGCTCCGTTCCAGAGAAAATTAATCCTGCAGAAACCAGAAAAAGACCGCCTGCTGCAATACGAAGCCTATTGGTCAGACTCATGAAGCACCTCCATGAAAAGGGTTTTTTATATAGTGTAGATTCATTTTAATGAATAAAAAAAACTTGTCAAGAAATATTATCTTTGAGAGAATTAGCAAAAAAACCAATGGGAGGTGCGCATGAAAAAAGTTTTAATACCGATAGCTACAGGATTCGAGGAGATAGAGGCTCTTGCAGTTGTGGATATTATGAGGAGGGCGGGGATAGAGGTTATAATGGCAGGAACAGCGGGCGACCCCGTAGAAGGAAGAAATAAAATTAAGGTTCTTACGGATGTATCGCTCGATTCTGTAAAGGATAAAGATTTCGATATGATAGTTCTGCCGGGAGGCGCAGTCGGCACGGAAAATCTTAAAAAAGACCCCAGAATAAAAGAGATAGTGGAAAGGATGTATAAAAAAGGGAAATTCACCACAGCCATCTGCGCTGCGCCGACAGTCCTTTCGGCAATCGGGATAACGGCAGGCAAATCCGTTACAAGCCATCCGGGTGTTAGAGACATATTGAAAAAGGAAAAGATTTCGGAGGAGAGGGTTGTAGTTGACGGTAATATTGTTACGAGCCAGGGTCCCGGCACTGCCATAGAATTCGCCTTCAAACTGGTGGAATTATTATTGGGAAAAGATAAAGCGGCAGAGGTGAATAAAGGGGTACTGGCAAGGATATAATTATAACCTAAGGTGAACGATTTTTAAAAACCACAGAACGCATCGGTTTCGTTACTTTATATACATCCAACGACTGAACGGTGCGGCAGACGATAGCCTATTCGCACAAGCGTATTGTTAGAACAGCATATTTTTAAAATGTCTTTTCAAGCCGCTCTGCTACCCAGACCTTTATAATGGATTGCCGAGGCACACCCAGACGTTTTGCCTCTTTGTCCAACAACTGGACCATCCACACAGGAAAATCAACATTTACTCTTTTTTGCTCCTGCTCCGGTCTTCTTGCTTTTGACACATCGAGGTATTTGGAAATATCCTTACCCTCATCAAATTTCTTATCAAAATTACGAGCTTTCATATATGTCAACCTCCTCTTTTCTCGCCCTTCGTACCGAGATAATCCTTATCTTTTCACCCCTATAAGTAATTACCCCCGACCAATGCTTTCCTGAAATTTTTCCAACCACCAAAAATCTTGGTTCATCACTAACCTTTACAGGAATCTCAATAAAATCAGGATCGTTCCAAAGGGCTTGAGATTCATGGAAGTCAATCCCGTGTTTCTTCTTGTTGCTATCGCTTTTTGAGGGATCGAACTCAAACTCCATAGCATAAATTATACCTTTATTATACCTATTGTCAACTACTCCTCGGTTCTAAAATCTAATGGAATAGGAAGAAAGGCAGTGATACCTGATGAAAAATTTATAAGGGATTTAGAGGCTTAAACATGAATACGGATACTGCATGCTTTTTACACCACACACAAAACTCACAGGTGCGGCAGTTGTATCGTCGCATCCTGTGGAGTGATTTGTTATGTGCTATTTTGTTATTGTTTCTACTATGGAGATGTCTTTTTTTATCCACTCATTTACTATTGTCGCAATCTCTACACCTTTTTTCTTCGAGAATTTTCTCAGCGATTCCATCATGGCAGGCTCAATGTAAATGGGCAGATATAATTCTGCATCTGGATGATAAAACTTACCTCTCTCACCTTTGGAAAAATCGTATCTTTTTTTCATCTATTCCCCTCCCAATACTGTTTTGATTCTTTTCTATCCGCCTTTCTGGCAGAAATAATTCTAATTTTGCAGCAATCGGCATCTAACTGCTGAAGGTATGCATTACAACCAACAAAATGCCATTCCTGTCAATTCCGATTGTAGCCCATCGGTCTTCATGTTCGCTATGCTCGGTGTCAAAGACGCTTATCATTCTTGGATCAAGAAAATTAGTAGATGCCTGCTCAAAAGCAATCCTATGTTTTTTTCGATTTGTTTTTGCCTTATTGGGGTCCCAATCAAAATAATAACGCAATTGCTACTCCCTTTATACCACAAATCCTGAAAATTGGCTGACATTCAAGATTTGCCAAAAACAGACCACTTATTACGGTATTCTTCGACATTTCTTATATTTATTTGCCACCATTCCGAGTTTTTATTTTTTGATTTTGAATATACCATTTTTTCAGAAATTACTCTACTTGGCACTATGAAATATTCTATAATCTCTAACTTGTTAGCAGCGCATATTGAGTAATATGTAACTATTCAGCAAATAAATTTCCATTAAATTCCCCCTTATAAAAGGGGGACAAAGGGGGTTGTAATACACTGCATTAAAGTTTAAACAACCCCCCAACCCCCTTTATTAAGGGGGAATATCGTAATTTGCTGAATAGTTACAGTAATATTAAGAAATAGGATAAGTATTCATGCTCAATATCGCAAAGGAACTAAAGAGGTTAAAAATCCGCTCAATTTCTGGCATATTTTCCGTATATCTTTTCCCACAATCCTTTAGCATCTAATATTAACTCGATTGCCTCTCTTACCGCACCCCGTCCCCCGCAGCTTTTTGTAACCATATCCGCAGCGTCTTTGATGTATGGCATAGCATCCGATACTGCTATGGAAAGGCCGACCTGCTTCATAAGGGGGAGGTCGAGGATGTCATCGCCAATAAATGCAGCATCTTCATCTTTGAGTCCTGTCTTCTTGAGTATCGCCTTATAACTCTTTATTTTATCGAGTGAATTCTGGTAAACAATCTTAATGCCCAATTCCTTTGCCCGTATATCTACCACCTTCGATTTTCTGCCGGATATTATTGCGGTAATTAATCCTGCCTTATGGGCAAGGACAATCCCCTGACCATCTTTTACATCGAAGATTTTAAGCTCCCTTCCCCTGTCGTCAATAATAATCCTGCCGTCTGTCAGGACACCATCCACATCGAGGATGAGAAGTTTTATTTTTTTTGCCTTTTTTTTCACTCTTAACTCATAACTCATAATTTATTCACACCACCCCTGCCTTGAGCAAGTCATGGAGGTGAACGATACCCGCAGGAGAGTTTCTTTCATCAACAATTAACAGGGAAGTGATGGAATACTGCTCCATGATTTGCAGCGCCTTTGCAGCAAGCTCGTTTTTAGCGATTATCTTGGGATTTCCTGTCATCATCTCCGAGGCAGTAATTTCAAAAACATCTTTCCTCTTTTCCAGAAGCCTCCTTAAATCGCCATCAGTAACTATCCCTTTAAGGGCGCCATTTTTGTCCACAACGGTCGTAACACCTAATTTTTTTGAAGATATTTCATAAATTACATCCTTGAAAGGTGTATCTTCCCTCACAACAGGAAGTGCATCTCCTTTGTGCATTAGGTCTTCTACCGTTAGCAGCAGGCTTTTACCGAGGCTGCCGCCGGGATGCAATATTGCAAAATCTTCTTTTTTAAAGCCCTTTCTATCGAGAAGCGCTATGGCAAGCGCATCACCCATTGCAAGGGAGGCTGTCGTGCTGGCAGTAGGGACAATATCCCATGGACATGCCTCCTCGTCAACAGAGGCATCTAAAACCACATCGCTGTTTTTTGCAAGAGTAGAAGAGATATTGCCTGTTATGGCGATGAGCCGGACATCGAACCTTTTTATTACAGGCAGGAGTTTTAATAACTCCTCCGTCTCTCCGCTGTTGGACAGACAGATAATCACATCGCCTTTTACGAGCATTCCGAGGTCGCCGTGAATGCCCTCCGCAGGATGGAGAAACAAGGCAGGAGTCCCGATGCTCG
>CAYMMR010000267.1:0-4009 GCA_964391545.1 uncultured Nitrospinota bacterium
CTGAACGGCAAGCGGAAGGGACATAAGGTCTTTCACGCATTTTTTGGGATTAAATATTTCTTCATTCATCTGCGTCCTATTAGGTTTTGTTCCTGCCTACTGTGTTTTTTCTTTTGACTCCATCTTCTCCTTGCAGGTTATGCACAGCTTGGCATAAGGTATCAGTTCCAATCGCTTCTCAGGTATATCTTCCCCGCATTCCGCACATAAACCATACCCGCCGCCCTCGAGCATTTCCAGGGACTCGTCCACCTCTTTAAGCTGCTCTCTCTCCCTTTCTCCAAGCTGAAGGATAAGGCTTCGGGAGTATGTCCTTGCAGCATCGTCGTTTATATCCGGCACCTCCCCGCTGTCTTCGTGGCTATACTGCCTGTTTTTTTCAACCTCGCCTGCCAGTTCTCTTCTTATCTTAAGAAGTCTTTCCTTAAAATATTTTTTCTTATCGTTTTTCATATACCTCCCTTTACCTTAACCTTTCCTTTCCTTTCTTCAAAGATTATAGCATGGGCATCTCCCCACAGCCTTTCGAGATTATAAAACTTTCTGGTCTCCTCATGAAATATATGTATAATTAAATCGTCGTAATCCATAAGAATCCACTTTCCTGTTTCATAACCTTCTATATGATGGTATTTAACGCCGTGCTTCAGTAATTCTTCCTCTATGGCATCCGCAACCGCCTGAACCTGGCGAAAGGATGTCCCGCTGCATATAAAAAAAATATCGGCAATAGAAGAATACTCTTTTATATCGAGAGCGGCTATATCCATCGCCTTTTTATCAACTGCCGCATTGTAAATCGAAATTACCTTATCGCTTAAAGTCAGTTTCATCCCTCCTAATAGGGTCATGGGGCAAGGGGCATGGGTCAAGAAGGCAACAACTTGCTCCTTGCTACTTGACCCCTGACCCTTGACCCTATCTATAAAGTCCGTTCTTATAAATATACTCCTCTACCGCCTCCGGCAGCAAGTATTTAATAGTCATTCCCTGTCTGACCCTTCTTCTTATCTCCGTTGACGATATATCCATTGCAGTCGTTTCGACAGGATAGATGAAATATTTTGAGCCGGTTATAGCCAATCTCGGATTCTTATAAAAAGGATTCTTCTTTTCTATCCTGAATTTTATATTCCTGTATTTATTCGACACTGTCCTGTCAAGCATATTGAAAATGTCGTCTATTCTGTAACCGGGCCTGGCGCTTACTATTAAATCGCAGTTATTAAATAAACTGCCTGCATCTTTCCATGTCGCTATCTCCTGAAAGGCATCGATGCCTGTAATAAGATAGAGCCTGACCTTTTCTTTAAAGGATTTTTTAAGCCCTTTAACCGTATCTATAGTATAGGAATAACCGCCCCTTTTAATTTCAAAGGCAGATACGGCAAATAGGGGGTTTGAAAGCGTTGCAATGGTGGTCATATTCAGCCTGTGATGGACATCCGTCATTTTTTCTTTCTTTTTATGGGGCGGAATAAATGCCGGCATGAACATTACCATATCCATCTTAAAAATATCGGCTATCTCTCCGGCAGAGTTCAAATGTCCGTAGTGTATCGGGTCGAATGTCCCGCCCATAATTCCTATACGCATAAATGAGTTAAGAGTTATGAGTTAAGAGTTAAGAGTTATAAAAATAAGTAATTCCTCTAATTCCTCATTCTTCACTCTTCACTCTTAATTCTTCACTCCCTTATCTGCCCGTCTCCAAAGACGATATATTTCGTTGATGTCAATTCCTCGAGTCCCATAGGACCGCGGCAGTGCAGTTTCTGGGTGCTTATCCCCATCTCGGCGCCGAGACCGAACTGTCCTCCATCCGTAAACCTCGTTGACGCATTCACAAAAACAGAAGCCGCATCCACCTCCCGCAAAAACCTCCATGAATTGTTATAATCCCTCGTTACAATCGCCTCGGAAAGCATCGAGCCGTATCTTGTTATATGCTCTATTGCATCATCAATGCTGCCCACAACCTTTATCGAAAGTATCAGATCCAAATACTCGGTATCCCAATCTTCCTCTGCCGCATCTTTTATATCCGGAACTATCGCCTTTGTTTTCTGACAACCCCTTATTTCCACATTTGCCTTTTTAAATTTTTTTATCATATCCGGCAGGAATTTCCTTGCGACATCCTTATGCACAAGAAGCGTTTCCATAGCATTGCAGACCCCCGGACGCTGAACCTTTGCATTGAAGGCTATCCTTTTACCCATCTCAAGGTCAGCCTCGCTGTCTATATATACATGGCATAACCCTTTATCATGTTTTATCACAGGTATCGTGGAATTCTCAACTACTGTCCTTATAAGGCTGTGTCCCCCCCTCGGTATTATGAGATCGATATAGGCGTCGAGCTTAAGCATTTCAAAAATCGCATCCCTTTCCGTCACTTCGATAAGCTGAATCGAATTATCCGGAAGCCCCTTCGATTTACCCGCCTCGGACAGCAATTTTGCTATGGCAATATTTGAATTTATAGCCTCTGACCCGCCTCTCAATATTACCGCATTTCCCGACTTTATACAGAGAGAAGCCGTATCTGCCGTTACATTAGGCCTTGATTCGTATATTATACCGATTACACCCAGGGACGTTCTTATCTTGCCTATCTGAAGGCCGTTGGGTCTCCTCCACATCTTTATCACTTCTCCTACAGGATCCGGCAAGGCTGCAATCTCTCTTAATCCCTTTGCCATATCTTTTACCCTATTCTCATTAAGGGTAAGACGGTCTATCATGGCAGATGACAGCTTTTTCCCCCTTGCGCCCCCGACATCCTTATAATTCGCATCCAGCAGAAAATCGAGGCGATTCTCCAGCATATCCGCCATCGCCATAAGGGAATCGTTTTTAATTTTCGTAGAGAGGTTTGAGAGTTTCCTCGATGCCGTCTTTGCCTGCTTCGCAATGTTTAAAATTTTTCCTTCCATTCGAAAATACTCCTAACCCGGATAGACCGGAAAAGGTTATAACAGCGAAGAAAGTTTCATCGAACGACTTTTTATTTTTTCTTTTGTTCCACAATATTCTAAAAATAGAGCAAAAGAAAAAATAACGGAAGTGAGAGGAAAGTTTCTTCGCTTACAAAATTTTATTACCATTTTTCCGCTGCCGGCAGAAAGAGTGTGCCTATATCTTCGCCATTTATAACGCTATCGATGACACCGCTGGTTTTTCCATCAACTATAACTGCAGGTATCCCTGCCAAAGATACCTTCTTAGCAGCCCGAATCTTTGTAGTCATGCCGCCTACCCCTGTCGCAGATTTGCTATCGCCTGCCATCGTCTCGATCTCGGGGGTTATATTTTTTACAAGAGGTATCAATTTAGCCGACGGGTTTAATTTAGGATCGGCATCATATAAACCCTTTACATCCGAGAGGATTACCAATAAGTCTGCCTCGACAAGGTCCGCAACCATTGCCGATAAGGTATCATTATCTCCAAACTTTATCTCGTCTACTGCTACGGTATCGTTCTCGTTTATAATAGGAATAACCTTGAAAGAAAGGATTGTAAGTATGGTATTCTTTGCATTGAGGCATCTACCCTTGATCTTCAAATCGTCATGGGTCAGGAGAATCTGGGCAACCTTCAGTCCCTCTTTTTTAAAATGCCTTTCGTATTTTCCAATCAAATGGCTCTGGCCGACTGCCGCCGCTGCCTGCTTAAAAGGTATCCCGTTCGGAATATCCTCGATTTTTAATTCCTTAATGCCTGCAACGATGGCGCCGGACGATACAAGGATTATCTCATATCCCGATTTATAAAGATTCGAAACCTGACAGGCAATATCCTCTATTATGGAATCGTCCAATCTGCTTCTGTCGGGAGATGTAAGCACACCGCTGCCTATTTTAACTACAACACGCCTTATATTTTTTAATATCCTTTTTCGAGTCTCTTTAATATATCTTTCTCCTTTGTTCATGTATAGGAAATTATAATTTTTTTTGACACTGATGGACACTGATTTTTTATGATTTTTACTGTTTTTTTA
>CAYMMR010000268.1:0-3985 GCA_964391545.1 uncultured Nitrospinota bacterium
ATCGCCGAACAGGAGAAAGCGATACATATCAGGAAGCGGCTTGCCTTCCTCCAAATATTTGGTTATATCCCGGATTTCGTTATCAGTAAGTTTCATGGTTTTTACTGCCTCATCCAAGATTTCAGAATCAACTCTACTAAACGCTTTTTTAGGTTTTCAGCGCTGCTGTTTGTTACGAGGTTTTCATCTTAGAAGCAAGAATGACGATAAAGGTATCGCAACTATTCTCGGATCATCAATAATCACATTATCATATAAAGTAACTAATATGCCAAAAGGGGCATTATATACTGTCTTTTCTATAAATGAACGAAGACCAATTGTATCTCGATGCTGGTCTATATGCTTACGATATTTTACTTCTATGGGAATTCGAAATTCACCGACCGAAACGATATAATCAACTTCCGGTTCAGCGCCTCGCTCTGGGAACCACGCTACATCAAGACCGGGTATTCCTCCCAGGAAATACCCAAGCACACTCTCTGCGACATGCCCTGCCAAATCGCTCAAATGAGGAGATTCATTTAACCCCTGCGGAGACAACGGAATAGATTCCTGCAGCCAACTTGCACGCAACGCATGATCGCAAAGACAAATTTTAGGGCGCCCTTTTCTTTTCTTAATTCGGATTTCAAGCGGATCTATCAATCTGAGAAGCAACGTATTGTTAAGAAATCTCAAATAGGCTAAAACTCTATTCCAACCAACATTAGCAGATAAAGGTTTACGCAATTCAGTAATAAATAAAGCTTGTCCGGGAGCTTGCCCGATATATCGGCAACACAGACGAAAAAGCTCTTCTAATAAATCCTGATCCCGTTTTCTTCCCCGCTCCCCTATTCTTAAATCATGTTGAATAACCCTCTTTATAACTGTTTCATTAAGTTGGTCGGATACTTCTCCCCATGGTCGGTCTACCCGCACTTGAGCAATGGGATATCCACCGCGCTCAGAAAATAATTGAAATGCTTTATCACATATTTCCCTATAGTTTTCACCATTGTTTCTTACGGATAGCCAGAAGTCTTTTCGTGTCAATTCTTTTAATCCATTTAACACAATCATAGGGATAATCTGTCCAAATTTTTGCAGTTCTGCAATTTCTCTTAAAAGAAGTGTCCCGAGCTCCAAAGTTGTAATCCTCCCGGCAAGGCTGTCACGCCCTTGTTCAATACGAAGCGCAGAACTGCCGGTTAAAAGAATCCTGATAGAATGCTGGTCAACCAATGACTTAATTTGAGGAGACCAATCTGCCAAATTCTGCACCTCATCAAAAAAGATGTAAACCGATTCTCCGTCCCTTACTGATTCATTAAATGTTTTTTCCAGGACATGGTTTTGAAACCAGCGGCATATACTCAAAATAGGGTCTTTCAATCCTTTTAAAGAAGGAATTTCATCAAATTGAATGCGAAAAATATTTTTAGGGCTAACTTTCTCTTCATTCAGCAAGTGATAAATAATCTGCTCTTGTAATGTTGTTTTGCCGACCTGACGCGGGCCGCGCAAGACAGTAACAGGGGCAAGCCCGGATTTCAACCGCTGCAATGTATGCTCAAATAACCAGCGGCGAAATTCCGGCAGTTTCCGCATAGGTTTATCACTCCACCATGGATTTGCATCTCTCAGAAAATCTTCCAATTCCTGGTTTAAGTGAATGCCAAATAAATTATGTCCATACGAATTTTTATTTTTCATATATTACACTTCTGGAAATTTTGTTACTTTATCTGCTTCCTTAATTCCTCGATTATCTTATTTATCCTCTCATACTTAGTTTTAAGGCTTGCACGGTTGACTATCAGCCTTGCCGTAACCTTCATAATCTCTTCTACCTCTAAAAGTCCATTCTCTTTAAGAGTCCTTCCTGTTGATACGAGGTCAACAATCCTTTCAGATAATCCTACTAAGGGAGCCAATTCGATGGAGCCGTAGAGCTTTATGATTTCAACCTGCACCCCTTTATTGCTAAAGTAATTTTCCGTTATCCTCGGAAATTTTGTCGCTACCCTTATGTGCGTCCATTTAGACGGGTCATCTTTTGCCCTCAATTCTTTCGGCTCCGCAAGCACCATGCGGCAGAATCCGAATTTCAAATCGAGAGGCTCGTATAAATCCATCCCCTGCTCCGACAATACATCTTTACCCGACACCCCCATATCCGCAGCGCCATACTCCACATAAGTAGGTATATCCGTGTCCCTTATTACGAGAAATTTTACATTTTTATCAGGAAGGTCAAACAAAAGTCTCCTCGTATCTTCTATAATAGGAGAGCCGTCCAATCCTATTGACTTAAAAAGCTCTACAGACGGCTTTAAATTTCTACCTTTTGGAATTGCAATAGTTATTTGATCCATAATTTAGTGTAAGTGCAAGTGTAAGTGTAAGTGATAGATATTTTTTTCTCACTTGCACTTACACCCTCTTTATCCTCGCCCCCAGTTCCGACAGCTTTTTCTCGATTGACTCGTATCCCCTGTCGAGGTGATAGATTCGGTTTACAATTGTTTCTCCCTCTGCAGTAAGTCCTGCAAGTATCAAAGATGCGCTTGCCCTCAAATCCGTTGCCATGAGAGGCGCGGCAGAGAGTTTTGAAACGCCCTTTACTACTGCCGTATTTCCCTCCACTTTTATATCCGCTCCCATCCTTCTAAGCTCTGCCACATGCATAAACCGGTTTTCAAAAACTGTCTCGGTTATCATGCTCGTCCCATCCGATATTGACATAAGAGTCATAAACTGTGCCTGCATATCCGTCGGAAAACCCGGATACGGGGCAGTCTTAATATCTACAGATTTTGCCCTCGCTCCGCCCTTTACCCTTATACAGCCTTTTGTTGTATCTGCATTCACACTTATACCGGCATCCATTAGTTTTATAGTCAAAGGCTCGATATTTTCAGGAACGCAATCCGCTATCTCCACATCGCCTCCGGTAATAGCCGATGCTATCATGAATGTTCCTGTCTCTATCCTGTCCGGTATTACATCATACTCCCCGCCTCCTAATTTCGACACCCCTTCTATTTCTATAATATCGGTTCCTGCGCCTTTGATTGATGCGCCCATAGAGTTTAAGGTATTTGCAAGATTTAGAACCTCCGGTTCTTTTGCTGCATTTTCAAGAATTGTTTTCCCATCAGCCAAAACCGCAGCCATCATAATATTTTCAGTTCCGGTTACCGTAACTATATCGAAGTATATCCTGGCGCCTTTAAGCCTCTTTGCCTCTGCCACTACATATCCGTGTTCTATATTTATCTTGGCGCCCATAGCTTCCAGAGCTTTTAAGTGCAGGTTTATGGGCCTGGCTCCGATAGCACACCCGCCCGGCAAAGATACCTTTGCCTTCCCAAGCCGCGCCAATAAGGGACCAAGGACAAGAACGGATGCCCTCATCGTCCTGACGAGGTCATAAGGGGCTTCGATATGCCCTATCCGCGACGCATCTGCAATTACCTCCCCTTTTCCATACCTCTCTATCTTTACATCCATACCCCTTAAAAGACGGATTATAGTATCCACATCTTTTAGATGCGGAACATTGTTTATCCTCATCTCCTTATCCGTCAGAATTGCCGCTGCTATTAAAGGAAGTGCTGCATTCTTAGCCCCGCTTATTTTTACCCTGCCTTGCAGTCTGGCGCCGCCTTCGATTATTATCTTTTCCATAAAAGTAAGATTACACAGATTTAAAGGCTGATTACACAGATTTTAATTCAGCCGTAACTACTCTATTAATTCCTGCCAAATCTTTAATGAATTTTATATCGGAAAACTTGCCTGTTTCCTCGATTATATTTTTTACATCCTCTGACTGATTAAATCCTATCTCCATTGCAATATGCCCGCCGGGTTTTAGAAGACCCGGAGAATCGGCTGTTATTTTTCTTATTGCATCGAGTCCGTCCTTGCCGCCGTCGAGCGCGCCGCGCGGCTCCCAATCCTTTACATCCGGCATCAAAGACTCTATATCGCC
>CAYMMR010000269.1:0-3978 GCA_964391545.1 uncultured Nitrospinota bacterium
ATTTCTTCCTGAGACCATGCTACAAGTATATAACCCTTTTTATTTACGGATATAACAGGGTCGTGAGCCCTTCTTACACCTTGATTCATCTGCTGCGGTTTTTCATCAGGCAATTGAAGCATAACCCTGCTTAAAACAGGCGTTGTTTCCTCCCATGATACCACAGTTCTGCCCTCTTTGTTTAATGCCATCACAGGATGGTCGGGAAAAGTTCCTTTTGAATAGGGCAGGGGGGTTTTGTTAAAATTTTTTCCGCCGTCTTTAGAATTTGCAATATATATTGACGGAAAACCATCCCCGCCTTCTGTATACCAGACAACATATAGTATACCATCTTTATCAACACTTAAGGATGCCCCTCTATGGGGGCATCCTGCAATTACCCAGTTGTCATTGCCGACGATAGAGCTTTCCGAAAAACTTATTCCCCTGTCCGAAGATTTTGCCGCGACAATCTCTCTGACATCTCCTCCCTGCTTACTATCCGCAGGGACAGGATTGAATACCTTTCTCCATGAGACATAAATAGCGCCGTCGGGCGCAGCGGTTACAGCGGTTCGGCAGCAGGGACAGGAGCTTCCGTCTATGCGGACATTCTTTTCAAAGGTCTTTCCGCTGTCAACAGACCTCGCAAAATATGTTGCCGATGTTCCTCCCTCTTTTCCCTGCTTACTACCTGCAGGGACAAGTTTTTCCCTTCCATCGAGCCATGCAAGGTAAACCGCTCCATCGGGTGCAGTTGTCATTGACTCAAAGCCGTGGGATGCAGGGAGCTTATCATCATTTACAATAATAGCAGGCTCGAAGGTTTTGCCCCCGTCAAGAGAACGGCTGAATTTTATGTTAGATGCAGAACCATTGCCCGGCGCTTCCGCAACCCATGCAACATACACTTCACCCTTTGCTCCGATTGATAGGGAAGGGGCATGATTAATTCCAGAAGGCATATCAGAGTCGCTGTTTACCCTGACCTTATCGGAAAAGGTCTTTCCATCGTCAGAAGATGTAACAATATAAATATTGTTTTTATTTCCTTCCTCCTTTGTCCATCCAATATATATCCTGCCGTCATCTGCAATAACCGCCGCTGCATTCGAAACCCTCTTATCTAAGTGATTTATGCTGAGCGGATTATTAGAGGATATATCGCCTGCCATAGTATACGAATGGCTCACGAGTATCCATAGAATAATCAAAGGGTATACTAATAAATTTGAAATTGGAAATTGGAAATTGGAAATTCTCATTACTATTTCCCCCAATTATATGTCAACCCTGCATAAAATGTCTGCGGCATACCCGGGTTATATTGGGCAGCGCTGGAAGATGATTTTGAGGCACTCTCGGCATAGAGTTTATTAGTAACATTTATAGCCCGTGCAAATATCTCCCATGATTCAGCTGCTTTATACGATGCCCTCACATTCAATAAATCATGACCGTCATACTTTTCAGTATTTGCATCATCGAGCCAGTATTCGCCAAGCTTTATCCATTCCAATTCAACTCTGCCGCCATTGAAAAATGATGGGGCATAATAAAGACGCGTATTTACTATCTGTCTTGGTGCCGCTGCTATCTCTTTTCCGCTATAGCTTAGAGTTGATGAAACCCTGTAGTCTATGTATGTCTGTTGTGAATATGAATAACTTACATCAAGTCCAGCTTCTTTTATGGGTTTCATGCCGAGCGCCACTTCAATGCCTTTATGCTCTGTCTCGCCTGCATTGCGTTTTTCACTTAAACCTGTAGTTACCGCATAAGATACAATGTCGTCTTTTTTCTGCATCAGATAAACAGATGTATCGATGGTTAGCTTGTTATCCAGAAAACCAGTCTTTATGCCTGTCTCGTAACTATCAATCTTAATCGGCTGAAGATTTACTGATGTTGAGGCGGTGCCGTTACTTCCTCTGAACAGGTCTCCTGACGATGGCACACGAAATCCGTGATTGTAAGAAATGAATACGCTTGCATCCTCTGTAACTGCATAGGTTAAGCCTGCCTTTGGGCTCGGATGACTGAAAGTTCTTTTAGTATCTTCAGGTCTGTTGGCATTTGCTGCAAGGCGGGTGTCATAATCATAGGACATATCATCATAACGGGCGCCTAATGTGAATCTCAATTTTTCAACAGGCGATGCTTCAACATGTATGTAAGGGGAAATCCCTTTAAATATCGCATCAAAGTCAAAGTTGTTGGTAGTAGATGTATCATATGTATAAGATGTATATCTAAGGGTTGTAGTATCTCTCGTCACAATAGTCCTTCTCTCAAAAAAGTCGCCGGGGCTATAGTCAAGGTCAATACCCATTACCAATCTTGTCCTCATTGGTTCAAAATCATAGCGATATTTTCCAAGAAGCCCGAAAGATTGAAACTTATTGGTATAATCAACACCCCTGTAATTATTTCCACCAATGCTGAATATCCACCAACCCGGATGTAAGTCCATCCTATTTGTTCTGTAATATGGGATAACACTTATAAGTCCTTTCCCTTCTGATACCTCTTTTTCAATATCAAAGGATAGTCTGAATGCCTTAACCTTTCTGAAATTATAGGTCGTGTAACTGAACGATGGACGGGTCTCAAAATCTGCCTTTGATAATCCTGCCGATTCTCCATGGCCGTCAATATTGGAATAGGCAATCACAGTCTTTATGCTCGTTGTTGCATTGGGTGTATAATCAGAACGAAGAGTTGCTGCCTGTCTGTCATAAGCTGTGTCCTCCTGCCAGCCGTTTGTATGAGTATTATTTAAATCAAGACGAACACCAAAATCATCCCATGTATTGCTTCCTGTCGCAAGGACACGGTTCCAGCCGTATGAACCTGCTTCAGGGGTGATTTCTATTTCAGGTGTAAGTGAAGGCGCCTTTGTCATGACATTTATTGCACCGCCTATTGCATCACTTCCATATAATGCAGTCCCTGGTCCCTTCATGACCTCTATCCTGTCTGCTGCCGGCACATTTATCTCATAAAGGGCATTGTGGTTAAAGAATCCTGTAGAACGGATTGGTATCCCATCCTCAAGAAAAAGATAAACCGGATTTGTAGTAAGCGGCTGACGAATCGCTGTCATATGCCCTTCTCCTGTTGTTTGCCTTATCCAAACACCCGGCACCCTATTCATAACCTCCGAGGGGTGGGAAGGTTTTATTTCCTTAATATCTTCACCCTTTACAATACCAACTGTCTGAGGAACCTCTTTTGTTGCCTCTGCCTCTCTTGTGCCGGTAACAACTACATCTTCAATTTTTGTTACATCATCTTCCTCTCCAAAAGCGGGGAAATGGAAAAGAATCGGAAAAAGAAGTAAAAGTGTCATTTTTTTCATTATTATAGTCTCCTTAATATGGATTATTAGAGTGTTGTTGCGACCCCGCACATAATACTTATGTGTATGGAATGTTGAGATTCTTCGGGCTTTGCCCTCAGAATGACAGAACAACATGAATGTCATTCTTAGCGAAGCGAAGAATCTAATTAATTAATTTTGGGGTTGATTAAGAAATGAATTTTGGAGGATTATCCGGAAGGGTTATGAAATCTTCTGAGATTTTTATCTGTTGGAATGAAACTGCTCCTATGTATGGCAGCTCAAACTTTGAATGTTGGATTAACTCGCTATCTGCAAATGGATGCTCGCCGCCTGGAAAATATATATCCGATGATGACATATCCATATTGCAGTCCATCTTTATTTTATGAATGCCATTATGTTCGTGATGTCCGTGATGAGCGCTTTGTCCTCTATGGTCATGGATTTTTTGGTTGTCGCCGTGGTGAGCCATATAAACGCCGTTATTCATTATACATATATCGCTGCTCTCGGATGCCTTGCTGACAGGAATTACTAAATTGAGATGGATAGCCGCTAAAAGAATAAAAAGGTGTGATAATTTTCGTTTCATTATGATTTCTATTTATCAAAATAAAGAGCTTATGTCAAGCAAAATTCAGCAACCCTTT
>CAYMMR010000270.1:0-3947 GCA_964391545.1 uncultured Nitrospinota bacterium
GGTTTTAATTCTTAAATCCCTTAAAATCAGTGCGGTTTTATTTTTTAAATAACAATATCTTTTTCATCCTTGATTTTATCGCTTATTTATTGCAGAATCTTTTACATGACGAGCCTATTCGGAGACCTCGAAGATATAAATAAAAAAATGTCCCCCCTTGCTGACAGGATGAGGCCATCCACTCTAAAAGATTTTACGGGACAGAGGCATCTGATAGGAGAGGGAAAACCTTTAAGAAAATTAATAGAGAGGGACAGTATCGGCTCGATTATCCTCTGGGGACCTCCGGGCTCAGGGAAAACCACTCTGGCAAGAATTATTGCAAATACGACAAAAAGGAGGTTCGAGGAGATAAGCGCCGTAAACGCAGGAGTTGCCGACATCAGAAAGGCAATCAATATTGCCCAAAGAGAACTTGAGGCAAAAATAAACAGGACAATCCTGTTTATTGACGAGGTTCACAGGTTTAACAAGGCGCAGCAGGATGCAGTCCTCCCCTTCGTAGAAAAAGGGATTGTTACGCTTGTAGGTTCTACTACGGAGAATCCATCCTTTGAGGTAATTCCCGCCCTGCGTTCCAGATGCCAGATATTCCGCCTTGAATACCTGTCTTATGAAGATATTAAGGCAATAATTCAGGAGGCAATATCAAATACGGAAAAAGGGCTTGGCGAATACAGGCTCGATATAAAACCCGATGCCCTCCACAATATAATAATTCAGGCAAACGGCGATGCGAGGTTTGCTCTTAATGCGCTGGAATCTGCAGTCTTTTCATCCGAGCCGGATAACGAGGGGATAAGAAGAATTGATAGTAAAATCGTGGAGGAGGTATTGCAAAAGGCATCCCTCCTTTACGATAAGATGGGGAGCGAACATTATGACCATGCCTCTGCATTTCAAAAATCTTTGAGAGGCTCAGACCCCGATGCGGCAATTTACTATCTTGCAAAGATGATTGCAGGCGGCGAAGACCCGCGTTTTATCGCCAGAAGGCTTATAGTAACTGCATCCGAAGATGTGGGGAATGCCGACCCTATGGCATTGGTTCTATCGGTCTCTGCTGCCGAGGCAGCGGAAAAACTCGGCTGGCCCGAGGCAAGGATACCGCTGGCGCAGGCTGTTATATATGTAGCTGCAGCGCCAAAGAGCAATTCTGCAATAACAACCATAGATAAGGCGCTCCATGATATAGAGAAGGACGGTAAGAGCTATCCTGTCCCTGTTCATCTAAAAGACAGCCACTATGGAGACGCCTCTAAATACGGCTTTGGAAAAGACTACAAATATCCCCATAAATTCCCCGAACACTATGTTGAGCAAAATTACCTCCCCGATGCCCTCAAAGGCAGGATATATTACGAACCGGACGGACAGGGGAAAGAAGCTGCAATAAAAGAGAGGCTGGAGAAGATCAGGAAGAAAAAATATAGTAAATGAGAGGAAAAAAGATAAGGGTTATATCGGCAAGAGACATGAATAGAAGCGAAAGGAGGCAAATAATGTCGGTAATAAGTTTAAGACTGAAAGACAGGGAAATAAAAAGAATAAACGAAATGGCCGGTATGCTCCATAAGGACAAATCCACGGTGGCAAGAGAACTTATAGATTACGGATGGGAATTTCTGATGCTCAAACTTTACAGGGAAGGCAAACTGTCATTAAGCGCTTTATCTGAAAAGTTAGAACTCTCGATAAGCGAGACAATAGACTTATTGTCAGAATTCGGCGTTGAATCTCCGATAGATTATGACGATTATCCGAAAGGCTTTGAGGCATTCAGATAAATATGCCAAGAACAAAACCCTCGCCCTTCCCTCTCCCCTGATGGGAGAGGATAAAGGTGAGGGGGATTTAAAGGTAATTGAAAGACTTCAGCAACCCGGCTGGAAGCGGGGGGATACAGTGTTTTATCAGCAGGAGTATGGATTGAGCATAAATTTATGATAAGGATAACAGGATAATGGTTGCTGTGCCCATAATTTTTACCAAACTTTTATGCTGGTAAAGGTTGAAAGGTTAGGAAAAAGAGGGTATTATTAGCCAGAAATTAAGGGGGGGATTTTGGCAAAAAAGACAAAGAAAAGACAAGGGGAGATTGAAGCCTATCGGCATGAGGCTGACAAACGCAAAAATGCCGTGCCTGTTGGACTTGCCTCTTATGACACCTCAAAACCAAAGCCCGAGAAATATGAATACGACCCGCATCTTGTCAGGGAATTATGAAAAACAAATCTGTCATAACGCTTGATAACGCATATAAAAACATCAAGGCGATCCTCGAAAAAGCCAGAGCGAAATCTTTCAAAGCTGTTAATACGGCAATGGTGCAGGCTTACTGGCATATAGGAAAAGTGATTGTAAAGGAGGAGCAGAAAGGGGCTGAACGCGCGGAATATGGAAAAGGTCTCATTCAGGGACTTGCCAATCGTTTATCTTCCGAATTTGGCAAAGGTTTTGATGATAAAAATCTCTGACTTATGCGGAGTTTTTATTTGGCATATCCAAAAGTGAACGCACTGCGTTCAGAATTAAGCTGGACACACTATCGCCTTCTATTGAGGGTAGAGAATACTAAAGCCCGCTCTTTTTATGAGACAGAAACGGTCAATGCTCAATGGTCTACACGAGAACTTGAAAGGCAGATTTGCTCATTGCTGTTTGAGAGGCTTGCATTAAGCAGGGACAAAAAAGGGGTGCTTGAACTTGCAAAGAAGGGACACCATATTGCCGCTCCTTCCGATATTGTAAAAGACCCCTATGTGCTTGAGTTTCTCGGTTTAGAGAAGCATGAGAAGCATTTGGAGAAAGATATAGAGCAGGCATTGATAGACAAACTCCAGCATTTCTTGCTTGAACTGGGGAAGGGTTTTTCTTTTGTCGCGCGTCAGCAGCGGATTACCCTCGATGGTGACCATTTCTATATTGACCTTGTTTTCTATAACAGGCTTACACGTTGTTATGTGCTCATAGACCTAAAAGTTGGCAAATTGACTCATCAGGATATCGGACAGATGCAGATGTATGTCAATTATTACAAAAGAACCCAAATGATAGAGGAAGAAAATGACCTATCGGCATACTGCTTTGCGCCGAGAAAAACAAGGCAGTTGTAAAGTTCACTTTGCCCGAAGGTCAAAAACAGATATACATTTCCAAATATATCTCCTATCTGCCGACAGAAGAAGAATTAAGGGCTGAAATTATGCGTGAAAAGGAATTGATTGAAATGGAGTTAATGTTGTCAAAATCTAAAGGCAAGAAATAGTTTTGACTTCTTTGCAAAGAAGCCGTCAAAATATTTTACCGTTACGGTAATGCTGGTGCAGGGTATGGAGAATAGGAAGAAAATATCTAAAGCCGTAAAAAGAACCTTGCAGGATAAACTTTCCAAGCAAGGAGAAAAGGAGTTGAAAGGGTCAAAACAATCTATAGAGGTCAAAAGATATTTTTACAGGCATGTTGAGTCTGTGCCATTTGAGATTTACGCTCTTACGCTAAATAAAAGGCGGGTATACGATTACCTCTCGCAGAAGAAAGACAGGGTTTATAATTTTATTGCAAGAAAAGTCCTTGATGTCATTCCTTTTTCAAATGCCTCAGTCAGGGTTGGGCTTGTAATAGATAGAAGCAAAAGTAAAAAGGAAATAAAAGAGTTTGATGAGTATCTGATTCAGCAGATAAGCAGCAGGATAGAACCAAGAATACCGCTTGATATAGACCATCATCTTTCCCATGAAGATGCGCCTCTTCAGGCAGTTGATTTGTTTTCATGGGGGATTTTTAGGAAATACGAAAAAGGCGATAGGGAATGGTTTGATACTTTTAGGAGTAAGATTAAATACGATGAGGTTTATTTACCATAAAAAAAGAGCGTGCCCTGCAGGTGCGCGCCCTCTGGCTTAGCCAACCTACGGAAGGGAACACCAGAGGAACCTACGGCGGTC
>CAYMMR010000271.1:0-3926 GCA_964391545.1 uncultured Nitrospinota bacterium
CCGGGAGATAAATGTCAATTATACCGTTAAGAAGCTTCAGGGTTTCGAGCGAATCATATCCGTTTGTGTTGTATACGAGAGGGATTTTAAGTCCCCTTTGAGCCGCAATCTCGACGGCATTAACGATTTGAGCAGTAAAATGCGACGGTGAGACCAAGTTTATGTTATGACATCCCCTATCCTGTAATTCGAGCATAATCTCTGCAAGCCTCTCAAAGCCGACTTCTTTATGCTTCAGCGGTGTTAAGGGCTGGGATATTTGATGATTCTGGCAGAAAATGCAGCGGAGATTGCAGTTGCCGAAAAATATCGCGCCGGAGCCGTTTGTGCCGGAAATAACAGGCTCCTCCCCGTGATGAACACAGTAACTCGATACTATTGGAAGATACCCTGAGCTGCAGAATCCATGTTCGCCTGACTTTCGGTTTACACGGCAGTTGCGTGGACATAGAGTGCAAATGTTGAGCATGCTGTCTAAACTCGATACACGTTCACGCAATTCGCCTGTTTCGAGGAGATTCGAGTATCCGGCTGTATTATGAATCATGGCTCACATATTTATGTTCATGTTCAGGATTTTTAATAAGTTTCCCTCTCCTCTTTGGGGAGAGGGTTAGGGTGAGGGGGGGGTAATTCATATTATCAATCCTTTGCAAGACACCTGATTATTTCCCCCGTATACATTCTGTGATAATCCTTCTTTGGATAAAAGCCGTCAATTTCGGAGTCTAAGAAATGCTTTGGATTGATGTCCTGAAAATATATCTTCCTGCATTCAAGCACGAGGCGGGCTTCTTCAAAGTAGATAGTATCTTTGCTCTTTACAGGGGTTAAACCTGTTTTTGCTATCTTATCCACATTCTTGCCGGATGTAGAGCCGCAAAAACTCAGTATTTCCCTGTATTTTTCCTCGAAGAAAGAGAGCGTAAAATACCCCGCCTTGTCTATGAAATCATAGGTATAGCGTGTCGGTCTTACGACACAGAAACAGACATTTCTATTCCATAGAAATCCGAGTCCTCCCCAATTTGCCGTCATGGTGTTAAAGGATTCGGGAGTTCCTGCGGTAATCAGCATCCAGTCTTTCCCGATAAGCTTAAAGGGGTTGTCCTCGATTTGCTGCGGGGCAATTTCTTTGAATGTTTTTGCCATGGCGATTCGCATCGTTAAAGAGTGCCGAGGGCCGGAATCGAACCGGCACGGCAGTTACCCGCCGAGGGATTTTAAGTCCCTTGCGTCTACCTATTCCGCCACCCCGGCAATAGAACAAAAGCCTAATTTAACCACTGAAAATACTGAAGACACTGAAAAAAATACTTTTGATGCCGATGGACACTGATTTTTATATGATTTTCACTGTGTCCATCATAATTAATCTGTGTGAATCTGTGTCTAATTTTTTTTGTGCTTTCAGTGGGTTCAGTGGTTTTGATAATTTGAAGGTATCATAAGAGATAACTGTTGTCAAATCTACAGCCCTGCCTCATCTAACAGGCGAGGCAGATAGGATTCTATTCCTATAGGCATGATATGAATACCTTTAACGAGGCCTCTTATCTCCCCGATAAACCCGGCAGCCGCCTTTATCCCTTCCTCTGTCTGATTCTCTGCCGATTCTATTCTCTTTACAATGTCTTCTGGAATCTTTTGGGTTAAGACCTTTTCGTTCATAAAATTAACCATTTTTATAGATTTAAGCGGAGATATTCCAATAAGAAATTTTGCATCTATTCCTTTTACCTGCTCGATAAATCTCTCCAGAGATTTTCTTTCAAAGAAAGGCTGTGTCTGGAAAAACTCCGCTCCTGCCGATATTTTCTTTCTCAATTTTATAAGCTCGAGCTCAAAGGGCTCAAAAAACGGGTTAATAACTCCGCCTATAAAAAATCTTGGCGCCTCCTCTAATTTTTTACCCGACATATTTACGCCTTTTTCCATTTCCTTTATTACTTTTACGAGCTGAATAGAGTCTAAGTCGAATACGGGTTTTGCATCGGGGTGGTCCCCGAGCTTTGGATGGTCGCCTGTCATAATGCAGATATTTTCGATTCCAAGCGCAGAAGCCCCTAAAATATCGGATTGCAGGGCAAGCCTGTTTCTATCCCTTGTGCACATCTGCATTATAGGGTTATGCCCCATCTCTTTTAGGAGATGACAGAATGCCATAGGGCACATCCTCATAATGCCGCGCTGATTATCCGTAACATTTACGCCGTCCACCCTTCCTAAAACCTTTTTAGCGGTCTCGATAGCAGGAATCGCATTGCTCCCCTTTGGCGGCGGTATTTCGACAGTAACCACAAAATCTTTTTTCTCAAAGGCATCTCTAAATAGATTCATTATTCCTAACTCCTAAATCGAATAAACCGAAAAGAAAAGAATTAGCCACAGACTCACACAGACTAAAGAATAAAAGATTAAGGAGAAATGGAGAGAGGGAGAAAAAAACATTGGACACAGATAGACACAGAAAAATCAGGATAAAGATTTTGATTATCTTTAATCTGTGTTTATCTGTGTAAATCCGTGTCCTGATTCTTTTTTGTTTTTTATCTCCTTTTCTCCCCTTTTTCTTTTATCCTTTTTTAGTCAGTGAAAGTCTGTGGCTAAAAAATCTTTGCCATTTTACGCAAAGATTTATTCCTAAGTTACTAATCCCTAACCCCTGTATTTATTACCACCCCGGGGCTTGTCCCTGCCGAATGATTCTTTGCAGGAAAAACCTTCGATAAATTATCGAGACTGTTAGTTTTTTTCATCCTCTCATATATCACAATCCATACACAATCTTTTTTATTATCAACCTCGCATTTCCCCCGCATACTCCCGCCGCATGGCCCGTTTAACAGGCTCTTCGAGCATCTTGTTACAGGGCAGATGCCTCCGTAATACCCGATAACGCACTCCCCGCAGGTAGAGCATTTTTCGTAAAAGTGCTGATGCCTGAATACATTGCCGAGGAAAAGGCTGTCGCATCCGGGATATGCGCTGCAGTTTACAGCCTCCGCAACAGACTGCGTTCCTGCGCCACAGGCAATGACAAGTATAGCTTCGGTTTTTTCGATTGCATCTTTATTCAGCCTTAAAACCCTCCGTGTATCGAGCTCAAGACACGGCGCAGTAATTATCACAGAACCTGTTATAACCTTCCCCGCTTCACTCAATTTTGAAGTCATCTCGACAGCCTCTTTTTCCCCTCCTGTCCCGCAAGTAGTAGCGCACTCCCCGCACCCAACGATAAATACAGATTTCTTCCCTTCCATCATCCCAAGAATCTCATCTAATGATTTTTGTTTCGTGATAATCATAAAACCTCCAAGATAATAATATTCTTAGTCCAACCGATTTCTCGCACCAATGGTGAGAGTTTTGCATCTGTTATCTTATGCTGCAAGTTTTTTAATGTATTTATAACGCTTACCCCATGCCATTGGTTCTATCTCATAAGCTTTTAGAGCATGTATCGTATCAGGCGTAATTTCTCTATCCTGATCATTTAGCACGGCTATAGCAATAGCATTTTCTGACCTTACTTTTCTGGCATCGTCCCATGAGAAGATCATCGCAGATACATTATTTTAGTAGGATTATTGATAGTCCGCAAAACTCTTTCAGGCTCCTTTTTTGAAGGCGGTATCAACAAGCTGATAACAATCCAATGCGATCATATAAATAATTCCCTTTCTATATTCGGCATTTTCTGAACATTGCAATACCGTAGCGATAATCTTTTTAATCTGCCTTTCTGCACTGCCTGCCGCAAAAGCCGCATGCTTTTTAATTATGTTTGACACCATAGATTTGACACAACTGCATATAATATAGAGCCACCTCATTTGTCTCAAATATTCATTTATTTCATTTATTTCCACTGTTAGCTAAAAATTAAAACCGCACTGTTTAAGAATTAAAACCGCACTCATAAA
>CAYMMR010000272.1:0-3919 GCA_964391545.1 uncultured Nitrospinota bacterium
TTTTTAGTTTTTCTTTTGTTCCATAATGTAATAATTTCAAATAAATAGAACAAAAGAAAAAGTAACGGAAGTGAGAAAAAAGGGTTTTTGCAGGACACTCATAATTAATCTGTGTTTATCCGTGTCTATTTTTTTTGTGATTTCAGTGTGTTCAGTGGGTTATATATTTTATGAAACTTGCAAAAAGGGTAAGCAGCATAAAGCCGTCTGCCACGTTAGAGATAACTGCACGGGCGGCGGCTATGAGGGCAGAAGGTATAGATGTAATCGGATTTGGCGCAGGGGAGCCTGATTTCGACACCCCGGAGCATATAAAAAATGCGGCTATCGAAGCCCTTAAAAAGGGGCATACGAAATATACCGCAGTATCGGGCATAAATCCGCTTAAAGACGCCATTATTGCAAAGCTCGAGAGGGATAACCGTCTTACTTATAACCGCGAAGAGATAATAGTATCCTGCGGCGCAAAGCATATCCTCTATAATATCGCCCAGGCGATGTTCGAAGAAGGTATGGAGGTAATAATACCCGCGCCTTACTGGGTTTCATATCCCGAGCTTGTAACCCTTGCAGGGGCAACGCCTGTATATGTTAATACTGCGGAAAAAGACGGTTTCATCCTTAGCGCGGATAAATTCGAAAAGGCGATTACAAAAAGGACAAGGGCTTTGATACTCAATTATCCATCCAATCCCACAGGCGCCACTTATGATCTGGACACATTGGAGGATATTGCAAAGACGGCAGTCAAGCATAATATCTATGTAATTTCGGATGAGGTGTATGAAAAAATCATTTATACGGATTTTCATCATATAAGCATTGCCTCGCTCGACGAAAAGATAAAGGAATTGACTATAGTGGTAAACGGATTGTCAAAGGCATACTCCATGACAGGATGGAGGCTGGGATATGCCGCCGGAAATAAAGAGCTTATCGCAGCTATGAGCAATATACAGAGCCAGAGCACATCCAATCCTACATCCTTTGCCCAATATGGCGGGATAGACGCCTTGAACGGCTCGCAAGATGAGATTCCCAATATGAGGGAAGAATTCAGGAAGAGAAGGGATTACATTGTAAGAAGATTAAACATGATGAAGGGCATATCCTGTTTTAATCCGGCAGGCGCTTTCTATGTCTTCCCCAAGGTTTCGTTCTATTATGGAAAGGTTTTTAAGGGGCATCGGATTAAAAATTCATTGGATATGACGGAATACCTGCTTAAAGAAGGACGTGTTGCCGTTGTTCCCGGAATTACCTTCGGCGAAGACGATTACCTGAGGCTGTCTTATGCCATATCAATGAAAAACATAGAAGATGGTTTAAACAGGATAGAGGAATCCCTTGACAAATTAAATGCGTAGCATTTACCCTGAGTGATAGCGAAAGGGTCTTTTATAAAATTGTGTGGTTCTTTTATTCCCTCTCTGCCGCTCTTTTTATCTCTTTAACCGATGTTGTAAGCAAAAAGGCTCTGCATAACGAAAGCACATATCTCATAGCATGGGTGCGATGCACTTATGCGATACCGTTCCTGCTTATCGCTGCGCCGTTTGTTGAATTTCCACAACTCGACAGGACATTCTTTTATATCTGCGCAATTCTGCTCCCCCTTGAGATAACCTCTTTCTTGCTTTACCTCGAGGCAATAAAAATATCCCCTCTCTCCTTGACCCTCCCGTTTCTCTCCTTTACGCCTGTATTCCTTATTATTACATCTTATTTTACCCTCGGAGAATCCGTTGACACTTCGGGATTTATCGGAATATTAATGGTTACGGCAGGCGCATATTCGATGAATGTCCATGCACTAAAACATGGTTTATTGGAGCCTTTAAAGGCTATAAAAAAAGAGAAGGGCTCGCTCCTTATGCTTATAGTTGCGTTTATCTTCAGCATAACCTCTAACCTTGGGAAAATAGCAATTCAACACTCGAATATCCTTTTCTTTTCGGTATTCTATCCTGCGCTTTTATCTCTCGCATTTTTTCTAATAGTCCTTATTAAGAACGGAAAAAAGAGTTTTAACAGCAGCCTGCTTACAAAAAAGGCTTTTTATATTATTGGTATTTTTCAGGCATTTGAGATATTATCCCATTTTACGGCAGTAACGCTCATAGAAATGCCGTATATGATTTCTGTAAAAAGGACAAGCCTTTTGTTTGGAATCATATTCGGCGCTGTATTCTTCGGCGAGACCCGCATCAGAGAAAGATTGGCAGGGGGCATTATAATGATAATAGGCATAATACTTATATCGCTTTTTTAATCGTTAATAAAAATCGCAGAAACTTTTTTTGAACGACTTTTCCGGTGGATTATATAACTTTTCCTCTCACCGCATTTTTTCTTTTGTTCCACAATGTAATAATATTAAAAAAGACAAATGAAAAAATAACGGAAGTGATAAAAAAGATTTCTGCGAAATATTTAATGAATAATAAATCTATTTATACAGTCATAAAGATTTTAAAAAAAGAGGTTAAAAAATGGGAAGACCCGATTGTAACCAAGATTTCAAAGCTTGCCCCTGCAGGCGGTAAGCAGGGGAGCGGGAGGTCTCCGTTTAAGGTGCTTATAAGCTGCATATTGAGTTTAAGGACAAAGGACGAGACCACATCCGCCGCCTCTCACAGACTCTTTAGCATGGCGGATACTCCAGAAAAAATAGCTAAGCTCACAAAGAGAGAAATAGAAGAAACTATATATCCTGTCGGCTTCTATAGAATTAAGGCAGGTAATATACTCTCAATATGCCATGACTTAATAAATAAATATAATTCTCGTGTCCCTGACACAATAGACGAGCTTTTAAAATTTAAGGGTGTAGGCAGAAAGACGGCAAATTTAGTCGTTACGCTCGGTTATAAAAAACCGGGCATCTGTGTTGATACTCATGTCCACAGGATAACGAACAGGTGGGGGTATGTGAAAACAAAGGCGCCGGAAAAGACCGAATTTGCTTTGAGGGAGAAACTTCCTAAAAAATACTGGCTGATAATAAACGACCTTCTCGTAACATACGGACAGAACCTTTGTAAACCAATCTCCCCGTATTGCAGTATTTGCCGGATTAGTAAGTTTTGTAAAAGGGTTGGAGTTAATAGAAGCAGGTAACCCCCCCCTACCTATTTTCCGTAGGTGAGCCGTTCTATCAGGTAGTCGGGGAGCCCTTCCTTTCTCATCTTTTCCTGGGCAGCGGCGATATCATATTGCACCCTCTTAAACTCGATGGTCATATTTCCGCTGTCATAAATAATGAAACACGCCTTTGGATTTCTGTCCCTCGGCTGGCCTACGCTCCCTACATTAATGATATACCTCGATGCGCTGTTTAATTGTATGAATTGGTCCTTCGATGCGTTAGTCTTCCCTTCGGAATTTCTCTCTATGACAACGGGATGGTGGGAATGGCCTATGAAGCAGAGATTGGTATTGAAATGCTCAAAATTTTCTATTGCATCGAAGATATTAAAGATATAGTGCCACATCAAAGGCTCTTTAGGCGAGGAGTGGGCAAGCGTGAGGTTGTCTACGACCGTGTATACGGGAAGGCCTTTCAAAAATTCTTTATGTGACGGCGCCAATACATCCTTTGTCCACAGGATAGCCTCTCTTGCGTGCGGATTAAAATTGGCGATATCAGTCATATCTACTGCGGCAAAATCATGGTTTCCCGCCAACATTACATCGGCAGCCGTATTGAGCATATCCATTGTCTCGTTCGGGTTTGCGCCATAGCCTACAATATCTCCGAGAAAAAGCCTTTTATCTACATGCAGTTTCTCTATCTCCTGCAAAACCGATTGAAACGCCTGTAAATTGCTATGGACATCCGAAAATATTGCGTATTTCATTTAGTTAGTTCACACTGAAAAATGACCTTTTTTTCACTTCCGTTATTTTTTCTTTTGCT
>CAYMMR010000273.1:0-986 GCA_964391545.1 uncultured Nitrospinota bacterium
TAATACTATATTTTTTGATTGCTTATTCTGCTTTTTTGCGATATATTTTTTTAGTTTTTTAGCGCCTCGATAGTTTTTAAGATTACTCAAACCCTGGTTTTAGATTGGAGAACTCTATGTTTAATATTGAGCCTGAAAATAACAAGTCCATTTTTACCCCACTTGAAAATGCCTCCTTTTCGTTCTATAATTGAAAAAAATATTATGAATTTATTAGAGGAGGTGCAATATGTATTTTGAAACCGATAAAACACTTGAAGTATTATCTAAAGAGTTTAACTTATCCAAAGAGAGCATACTTAAAGAAAGCCTAAGTTATTTTTTAGAAAGAAAATTGAGAGAAATAAAGACTGAGATTTTCAGAATAACAAGTAGATATAATGTCTCCTCTGTTGAAGAACTCGATGAGCTATATAAGAAGGGAAATATAGAAGAAAAGAATTCATGGGGCGATTTTCAGAAATTAGACCACCTCGAATTTAAGAGAGATGAGATTGAAAAACTTCTACAGGAATTGAAATGATTGTTGATACTGAGAGGCTTAAGGATATTGCAGAGATTGAATTTAGTGGCATTGTTGAAGAAACCGTAGTTACTGATATTAATGAACTTCGTATAATTCTTATAGATGGAAGTTTTATAGATGTATGGTTTTCTCTAAAGTTAAAAGGTAGATATAGTTATCACTGGGAAAGAAGGTTTGTTGATGGTTCCATATATAGGCATGATAATGCCCCTCATTACAGATGGAATGTTATATCTACCTTTCCAAAACATTTTCACAACGGTTCGGAAGATGTGGTTGGTGAGAGTTATATCTCGGATAAACCAGAATTAGCGTTAAGAGAATTTTTGAATTTTGCAATAACGCACATAAAAAAGAGGTAACTGTGCTGCGATACTATCCTGCCTATCTTGATATAAAAGGGAAAAAGTGTCTTGTGATAGGCGGGGGAGAGGTGGCGGAGAGAAAGGCCGGTTTGCTT
>CAYMMR010000273.1:996-3916 GCA_964391545.1 uncultured Nitrospinota bacterium
GCTAATGTTTCTGTAATAAGTCCCGATTTAACGCCCGAACTCGAAAAGCTGAATTTAAAGGGGGAGATAACTTATATCGGGGGGGAGTTTAAGGAAGATTATCTGTCCGATGTTTTTCTTGTAATAGCCGCAACCGATAAAAAAGAAATTAATTTAAGAATTTATAAGGAGGCGCAAAAAAGAAATATTCTTGTGAATGTCGTTGATTCCCCGGAGATGTGTAATTTTATAGCGCCGTCCGTTATAGAGAGGGGAGACCTGCTCATAGGCATATCAACCTGCGGAAAAAGCCCTGCCTTATCTAAGAAAATAAGAGAGGATCTCGAAGAAAGATACGGCATTGAATATGCCGAATTCTTAAATATCCTCGGCGATTTGAGAAAGAGAATATCTTTGCATGTTACGGATAAAGATAAAAGGGAATATATTTATAAAAGGCTTGTATACTCCGATATAATCGATTTGATAAGAAACGGCGACGATAAGGCGGTTCAAAACAGGGTTAAGGAAATTATAAAATCTTTTACCGCACAGAGAAAGACAAAAAAATAAAGACACTGAAAGACACAGATAACCCCTGAAAGAAGCAATCAGGGGTAGCACAGAAAAAAATCATAAATAATCAGTGTCCATCTGTGTCAAAAAAGATTGGTTTTTTTTCTGTGTCATCTGTGGTTGCTTTTAGGTTTTCAATTTATGAAATTTCTCTTCGGTATTACTCTTTTCTGTTATTTACTGGGCATGGCAAAATATTTTTTATATTTGGCGATACGGAGAAAGCTCCTCTTCGTTCTGGCAACAGGTTTTATAACCGCAGGATTTATCGCTCATACAGGACTTCTTGCGCTGAGGTCTATAGAGACAGGGCATGGCCCTTATACAACCGCCTTTGAATATTACCTCTTTTTTTCGTGGGCGATTGTGCTGGTTTATCTTATTGCCGGGTTAAAGTATAAGATAAAAGACCTCGGCTCTTTTGTAATTCCGATTGCCTTCATTTCTCTATCTTATGCAGCCTTTCAGTCATGGCATATAGAAACGACCGAGCCTGTAATACGGTTCTGGCTTACTATTCACCGCACCCTTTCATTAATAGGATATGCAGCCCTTGCATTGACCTTTGGCGCAGGCATTATGTATATAATTCAGGAGAGGCAGCTTAAATCGAAGCATCCCGGCGCATTTTATTACCGTCTCCCCTCTCTGGAAGTCCTCGATGACATAAATAAAAAGGCTGTGGATATTGGTTTTCCTCTTATTACATCCGGCTTTATATCCGGCATTATATGGGCATGGCAGAGAGACGGATATTTTTCTCTCGATTTTAAGCGGACGGTTCTGATGATTATTACATGGACGATTTACGGGACGCTGTTTTTCGGCAGGATAACGGCAGGATGGAGGGGCAGAAGGGCAGCCGGCTTTGCAGTATATGGGTTTATGGCAGTGGTAATCGCTTATGTGGTGCATATATATTAACAAGGTTAAGGCTAATGTTGAGGTTGAGAAAGACTTAACCTTAACCTCAGCCTCAACCTGAATTTTTTATGAACATCATCGTTTTAGGTGTAAATCACAAGACAGCGCCTGTCGGGATAAGGGAGAAGCTTGCCTTCGGCGAAAGGCATCTCGATGAGTCAATGAATATCCTCCTTGGACTGCCTGATATAAAGGAAAGGGTAATTCTCTCTACATGCAACAGGGTCGAGATTTATGCAAGGACTGGCAATATCGAGGACGGCATAAAGAGGCTGAAGGATTTTATATATAAATATCACAGGATAAACTACGGCGAATTGGAAAATTATTTTTATACTTATTACACCGAGGATGCAATAGATCATCTCTTTAAGGTATCGTCGAGCCTCGACTCGATGGTAGTCGGAGAGCCGCAGATTCTGGGACAGGTAAAGGATGCCTATACCTTTGCAAAAGAGCGGAAGGCTACGGGCATGATACTGAACCAGCTCTTTGAAAGGGCGTTTTCCGTAGCTAAAAAGGTAAGGACAGAGACAAGGATAGCTGAGAATGCAGTATCTATCAGCTATGTAGCTGTAGAGCTGGCAAAAAAAATCTTCGGAGAATTGGAAGGCAAGACCATAATGATAATCGGCGCAGGGGAGATGTCCGAGCTTGCGGCAAGACATCTGATTTCAAACGGCGCAAGGAATATACTCGTCTCGAACAGGACATTCGAAAAGGCAGTAGAGCTTGCGAGGGAACTTAAGGCAAGCGCGATAAGGTTTGACAGTATAGAGGATGAAATGGCGCGGACGGATATTGTTATAAGCTCTACGGGCGCGCCTACATTTATTATAAAAAAGGATATGGTCGAAAGGATTATACACCAGAGAAGGAACAGACCTATATTTTTTATCGATATTGCAGTTCCAAGGGATATAGAGCCTGCGGTAAATGAAGTGGAGAATGTCTATCTCTATGACATAGACGACCTCCAGCATGTTGTAGATGCAAATGTAAAGGAAAGGGAAAAGGAGTCTCAAAAGGCGGTTAAAATAGTAGAGAAAGAGGTAGGACAGTTTTTAAACTGGCTCGACGGTCTGGAGATAGTTCCAACCATTACTGCCTTGAGAGAGAAGGCAGAGGCGGTAAGGCAGAAGGAATTGGAAGAAGCATTCTCAAAGCTTGGGACAGTATCCGATAAAGAGAGGCTTGTAATAGATAACCTTTCGTCTGCAATAGTTAAAAAACTTCTGCACGAGCCTACCATGAACTTGAAAAAACAGATAGAATCCACCGACGGGCACTGGTATATAAAAGTAGTAAGACATCTGTTTAATCTGGAATAAAATAAGCATAGGCAGAGGCAAAGGTAAAGTAAAAAAATCTTTACCTCTACCTTTACCTCTACCTTTACCTGTATCTTTACCTGTATCTTTACCTGTATCTTTACCTGTAT
>CAYMMR010000274.1:0-3873 GCA_964391545.1 uncultured Nitrospinota bacterium
TCAGGGCAGGCTCAGCGAGGAATCTTATTTAATTAATTAAGACCCTTCGCTAACGTTCAGGGTGACTGCTTTGCAGTCATCTGTGTTTTATCTGTGTAAATCTGTGTCCCATTTATTCATCTTTTCTCTATGTCTCAGTGCCTGGTTTATAATCTCCCATACATGAACACACTCGACCATCTCAAACCATTCGACGATTCTTTAACGACAAGCGGGCTTTACCCGCTTACTGCCGCCGGTATTACAATCTTTCAGGTGAATGTCGGGAGGCTTTGCAGCCAGTCCTGCAAGCATTGTCATGTAGATGCAGGCCCCCTAAGAAAGGAAATAATGCAGAGGGATATTATGGAGGCGTGTATCGCCGCCATCGAGAAAAGCGATATTCCAACCATTGATATAACAGGAGGGTCGCCTGAGATGAATCCTGATTTGCAATGGTTTATAAAGGAGATTGTCAATAGAAACCGTCATGTAATGGTTAGGTCGAACCTGACGATCCTTTCCGTGCAGGAGTATAAAAACATGCCGGAATTTTTTGCTAAAAACCGGGTAGAGATAATTGCATCTCTGCCCCATTATATCGAGCAGACTGCCGATAGACAGCGGGGAAGCGGTATATTTGGAAAATCCATAGAGGTGTTAAGGAGACTGAACGGTATTGGATACGGCAAGGCCGGCTCCGGACTTATGCTGAACCTCGTTTATAATCCTGCAGGCGCATTTCTTCCCCCTTCGCAAAAGGCAATCGAGGCGGATTACAAGAGGGAGATGCTGAATCGCCACGGAATTGAATTTAATAATCTTTATACCATTACCAATATGCCCATCGGACGGTTTTTAAATTATCTGAAGGTGTCGGAAAATTATAATAGTTATATGGAGAAGCTCATATCGAGCTACAACCCTAATGCCGCCTCTCAAGTTATGTGCAGGTATACGGTTTCGGTCGGGTGGGATGGACTCCTCTACGATTGCGATTTCAATCAGATGCTTGGAATGACGGTAAATCACGGAGCGCCTTCGCATATCGGAGGAACAGACCTGGCAAAACTCTGCGACAGGAAAATAGTAACGGGAATACACTGCTATGGATGCACGGCAGGGGCAGGCTCGAGCTGCGGCGGCGCAGTGGTATAAGGCTCTATTCGACTACAACCTCGGTCATATTATCGGCGTTCAAATACCTGTCCTTTACCCTGTTTATATCTTTCAGCCTTACCTTCTTTATCTCGGCAAACTGGCTCTTTCGGTAATCTATATTCTTTTTATAAAATTCGGCTATTCCCATGTAGTAGCATTGATTTATCCGCGAGAGCCCCCTCATCAATTCCGACGATATATAGCGATTTACAGCTCTCTCTAAATCATCCTTTTTTATGTCTGCATCTTTTAATTTCTTAATCTCGTCCAATATCCCTTCTCTTGCCTTATCTACCGTTTCCTTCATAGTTCCCACAGATGCCCCGAACAGCGCATAACCGTCATAGAAAGAAAAGCCCGCGCCGAGCGAATAGGCAAGTCCCTGCCTCTCCCTTAATTCAAAGGACATGCGCTCCGAAAGGATGTAGCCGAGCAGCTTCAAAGGAGAGCTATCCTTCGTGCCAGCCGGCATGAATTTTCCCATCCTTATATAAGACTGGGATTTATTCAAAGCCGTATTTATCGAATTGGCGGTATTGGAGGAAAGCTTTGTAAAATCTACGGACTGTGCCTTAACCCTCCCTTTAGCCGCCCTCCCTAAAAATTTTTGGAATTTCTCTATTACCTTATCGGCTTCGATGCCCGTTGCAACGGTTATTATAAGATTGTCGGGCGAGAAATACATCTTGTGAAATTTTTCAAGAATTTCCTTTGTTATGGAATTTATTGTCTCACTCGTCCCTGTTATGGATTTGGAATAAGGCGAGCCTTTAAAAATTTCGGAAAAAAACAGCTTTTTTGACAGTGTATCGGGTTTTGAATCCTCTCTTTTTATAATGCCCAGCATGTCCGATCTTACAAATTCAATATCATCGTGATTAAAGCGGGGACTTAAAATAATATCCGCGAGCATTTCGACGGCTTTATCATAGTATTCGTCTATAGTCTCGAGACGAATATAAGAATAATCGTTGGCAGTGTAGTAATCGTCGTAAGGAATAAATTCCGAGTCCCTTGTCTTCAGGACAGCGCCGATGGCGGACATCTCTTTTTCGAATGTCTTATAGTCCTTATCGTCCGTTCCCTTTTCCATCAGGCGGTGGATAAAATCCACAATTCCTGTCTTGCCTTCCGGTTCCAAGAGCGAGCGATTTTTAGCCAGCAGATGAATCGCAAAAACATCGGAATCGCTGTTGGAATTTACGATAAGGGTAAGTCCGTTTTTAAAGCTAACCTTTTTTATGGCCCCCTTTTTTTTGGCATCCGAAGGCTTGTCTTCCGATTTTTGACTTCCGAACTCTGCCTTCCGGCTTCTATCATCTGCCTTCCGGCTCTCGACAAAAACAGGGCTCTCTTTAAAGCGATAATAGTCAAGCTTTATCCTCTCCCTTACAGAGTCGATATTATCTTCTCCATAGCCGATAAATGTAGAAGCAAAAGCCGGCTCCGACAGATATTTCTTCGAAATATCATCTAATCCGTTCCTTGATGCCGTTTCCAAATTTTTGATGTAATCTTTTGCGAAATTCCATCCGCCTGCGGCAATAAGCTTCCCTTTTGCCATGCCGTAATAGTGAGGTTTTTCGGATAAAGAAACCTCCTGCACCTTAGCGGATATAATAATTCCTTTTACCCTCTCCCTGTCTATCGGCTCATTGCAAAACCGGTTCAATTCTTCTGCAACCGCCTTTTTAATATCGTCAGGCTCTAATGATAATGGAAAGGAGATGGATATTTTAAGAAACGCAAAGTGTTTGTTAAAATCTTCCGATACGCCGGCATCCGATACCTCTGCCCTGTTGCTTTCTTTTAGATTTTTATTTATTCTGTCTTTAAGATCGGATTCGAGAATCCTGGCTATAATGGATATTGCATAAAAATCCTCCTTATGAACAGGCATGCCCAGGATCATAGACGAAGATAGAGCAGACGATAGGTTGTAGACATTGGAAGACGGCTTATGATTGTAATCTCTTTCTTCCGTCGATCTCCCCTCCCGATATTTTCCGAAATATTTTTCCATCAGCTTAAGCATCTCATTGCTTTCAAAGTCCCCCATAATCAGGGCGGTCATGTTATTTGGTATATAGTATCTATTGTAATATTCCATGACCTGTCCCCTTGTCATATTTTTTATTGTTTCCGGGATTCCTATGACAGGCAGATTATACGGCGTCCCCCGGAAAAATGTCAGGTTGAAAAGCTCATCCTCAAAAAAGGAGGGATTAGACATATCCTTTGCAATTTCATTTAGAATTATCCCCTTTTCCTTCTCGAATTTGTCTTCAGGGAATATGGAATTAAAGAGCATGTCGGATTGAATATCCAGCGCCTTTTCTATACGGGATTTCTCCGCAAGGATTATGTAATTCGTATAATCCGCAGCGGTGTGGGCGTTATTATAGATGCCGTAGAAGTCGGTCTCTTTGTAGAGATCTTCCTGTGTCCTTTTGCCTGTTCCGTTGAAAAGCAGGTGTTCGAGCATGTGGGAGACTCCGCTGTTGCTGTAATCTTCATGTGCCGAGCCTGTTTTAACGGTAACAACGCAGGAGATGACCGGATTTTGATGATTCTCGATCAGGACAATCTCTAATCCGTTGGAGAGCTTGATATTCACGGCATCCGCAGCATGAAGGGTGCTGCTCCAAAGAAGAAAAATAAAAACTATAGTGAACGACAAAAGAAAGGTGTCATTGCGAGGGACGAAGTCCCGAAGCAATCCCCTTGAGATTG
>CAYMMR010000275.1:0-3850 GCA_964391545.1 uncultured Nitrospinota bacterium
AGAAAAGTTTCTTCACTAATAACTTTTTTGTCATTTTGCTCAAAAATTTATTCATAACTTACTAATATATTTAAATTAACAGGGAGGTATTGTTAAGTTGACAGAGACAAGGAGAGAGAAAGATACCCTTGGAGAAAAGGATGTCCCCATGGATGCATATTATGGCATCCAGACAGTCAGGGCAAAAGAGAATTTTCCAATAAGCGGCATAGCTCCCCATAGCAATTTCATTAAAGCTACGGCTATGATAAAAAGAGCGGCTGCCGAGGCAAATATGGCTATAGGCAGGCTTGCCCATAAGGCAGGGGGCGCAATTATTAACGCAGCTCAGGAGGTTATAGACGGAAAATTTCATGATCAATTTATCGTTGATGTATTCCAGGCAGGGGCAGGGACATCTCATAATATGAATGCCAACGAGGTAATAGCAAACAGGGCAATCGAGCTGTTGGAAGGGGAAAAGGGCGATTATAGTCTTATACACCCCAATGACCATGTAAATATGTCCCAATCTACTAACGATGTATTTCCTACGGCTATGCGGATTGCCTCATTATTTCTATTGCAGGGATTATATGCAGCCCTCGACGGACTCTCGACAGCCCTATCAAAAAAAGAAGAAGAGTTCGATGAAATCGTCAAATCTGCGAGGACACATCTTCAGGATGCCGTCCCTATCCGTTTAGGACAAGAGTTTGGCTCCTATTCCCTCACCATCAAAAAAACTGTCAATAGAATTAGAAATACAGAGGCGCATCTTAAAGAACTGGGTATAGGGGGAACTGCTGCAGGAACAGGCATCAATACACCTCCGCTTTATAGGGAAAAGGTGATAGAGTCCCTCCAAAAGATTACAGGCATAGAACTTGTTCCATCTACAAATATGGTGGAAGCGATGAACAGCATGGCTGATTTTGTAGAGCTATCGGGGTATTTGAGGGCTCTTGCCGTGGAATTAATCAGGATAGCTAATGACCTGAGGCTCATGAGTTCAGGTCCCAGGACAGGCCTCTCGGAAATATCTCTCCCCGCGGTTCAGCCGGGGTCTTCCATTATGCCCGGCAAGATAAACCCGGTTATGGCAGAGGTTTTAAATATGGTGGCTTTTCAGGTAATTGGCAATGACCTGACCATTTCCATTGCAGCGCAAGGGGGGCAGCTCGAGCTTAATGTAATGATGCCTGTGATTAACTTTAATCTATTGCAGTCTATCGAGATATTGGAGAATACCCTGAAAGTATTCACCAATAAGTGCGTTGAAGGCATTAAAGCCGACCGGGAGAGATGTAAGGAATTTGCCGAAAAGAGCGTCGGATTGGCAACGGTTCTTAATCCCTATATAGGCTACGAGGCTGCCGCTAAGGTAGCAAAGGATGCGCTTATCTCGGGGGAAAAGATAATGGATGCGGCGTTAAAAAAAGGGCTTCTATCGAGAGAAGATGCCGATAAGATTATAGATTCTTTTTAATCACAACCTGATTTTCATTATAAAGAAAGGGGGATTATATGGCTTACCTGATAAACGAGGATTGTGTCAGCTGCGGTGTCTGCGAACCTGAATGCCCGAATGGCGCAATAAGCGAGGGTGAAAACATTTATGTAATAAAACCCGATTTATGCACGGAGTGCATCGGCGCCTTTGAGGAATCTCAATGTGCAAATGTCTGTCCTGTAGATGCGTGTGTCCCTGACCCGCAGCATGTGGAGTCAAGGGACGATCTCTTGAAAAAATACGAGGCTATCCACGCAAAATAGTTTTACATTGGAAGGAAATATTGAATCTTTTCTAAAACGGGTGTTCCCCTACAAAGGAGGGTTTTTATGGCAAGCAAGAAATTGATGGGCATGATTAATTCTGCAATAGCAAAGGAGATTCAGGTAAGTATTCAGTATATGTGGCAGCATATAATGGTAAAGGGTATTAATGCAGAAACATTGGGCGATATCTTTAAAAAGATTTCCATTACGGAAATGAAACATGCAGAAGAAATAGCAGAAAGACTTTTTTATCTTGGCGGCATACCAACCCATCAGCCGACGCCTGTAGATATAGGAAATACTGCAAAGGAAATGTTAAGTAATGACAAAAGGGCTGAAGAAAAGGCTATCGCCCTTTACAGGGAAATAATAAAACTGTCGGAGAAGGAAGGAGATATTGTTACGGCAAATCTTTTTGCCGATATCCTTGCAGATGAGGAAGAACATCACAATCATTTCTCGAAATTACTCGATAATTGAAAAACTGTTCAATCCTCTTCGACTGCGGCAAAATTCTCCTTAGATGCCCCGCAATCGGGGCATTTTTCGGGCGGGTCTCCGCATTGTCCATGGCAGTCATAAATATAACCGCAAACAAGGCACTTATATGTAAGCTCCATAATGGAAATATATCGCATTTGACAAGAAAATTTCATAAGCAAAGAAACTTTTCTCGAACGGCTTTTACGGTGGATTATATAACTTTTCCTTTCGCCGCAATACTGCAATTTTATTTAACGAAATACTCAAACAACTCATGCCCTTTTTCAAATTTAATAGAAGGGTTGCTTACAATCTTTTCACTAAAAGCAGACGCCCCCATGCCGCCCTTTGCCGGATAAATTGCAAATGGGACAGGCTCCGACGAATGTGTCTTGATGGAAACAGGAGACGGATGGTCGGATACAACCATTAGCCTGTAATCCTTAAATTTCTCCATCCCTTTCAAAATCCGTTCCACCACCCTGCTGTCAAAATCCTCTATTGCCTTTATCTTGTTTTTTAAAGAGCCGTTATGCGCCGCCTCATCGGGAGCCTCTACATGAACATACACAAAATCTTTCGACTCCAGTTCTTTTAAGGCATAATCGGACTTCCCCTCATAATTCGTATCGATATACCCTGTAGCGCCAGGGACATTTATAGGGGTAAGCCCTGCATAGATGCCGATGCCTTTCATTAAATCAACCGCTGCTATAATCGAGCCTGTCATACCGAACCTTTCTTTCAAAGTAGGCATTGCAGGCGCCTTGCCGTGCCCCCAAAGCCATATACTGCTGGCAGGATTCTTCCCGCTCTTTTTTCTGTCCTGATTAATCTTCCGGTTATTTAAAAATATCTGCGAATCGCTCATCAATTTTATCAATAGCCCCGCACCCTCACCCTGCGGCATATAGTCTTTTATACCCTTGCCTGAAATATCATGGGGAGGAGTAAGCTTCAGCTTATCTTTGCCGTTCTTCCATACCATGAGATGGCGGTAACTGACCCCCGGATAAAATTTTATCTCGTCCGTTCCCAATCTTTTATCCAATGCAGTAATCAATTCCCTTGCCTCCTCCGTGCTTATATGTCCGGCGCTGAAATCATCCATAACAAGCTGTCCATCCTTCAAACCGAGGGTTACAAGATTGCATCTGAAGGCTATATCGGCAGGCAATAGCTTTACTCCTATACTCGCAGCCTCGAGGGGCGCCCTGCCTGTATAGTATTTAGCAGGGTCGTAGCCGAGTATAGAGAGATTGGATACATCGCTTCCGGGTGGAAAACCGTCGGGGATTGTCTTCACACTCCCCGCAGTCCCGTTTTTCGCAATAAAATCCATGTTCGGAGTATTTGCATACTCCAGCGGTGTCTTATCGCCCAATTCTTTTATGGGATAATCCGGCATCCCATCGCCGAGAAGAATAATATATTTCATATCCTCTCCCCATTTTCTACCCTTATCAGAACGGATTTATCAAGCACAACATCGAGTTTATCTATCTCCGAAAGAGCTTTCTGGACATCCTTTTCCTTTGCAGAGTGGGTCATAACAACGAGAGGAACCCCGCCCTTCTCTCCCCTCCCCTTTTGAATTACAGATGAGATG
>CAYMMR010000276.1:0-3835 GCA_964391545.1 uncultured Nitrospinota bacterium
TTCCTTAATCCTTTTATCTTAAATAGGGGGTCACGATGTGCCTGGGCTAGAACAGTAGTTAATACTTTCAATCTGCAAGGCATGAGCGGTTAGTAAAATTGCCTTTACTATTATTTAAAAAGCTCCGATAATATACATTAATTATGATGAAAAGGGGTTTCGATATTATCATATCTCTAACGGGGCTGATTCTGCTTTCGCCGCTCTTTGCGATTCTGGCAATATCAATCAAGCTGAGCTCGGGCGGGAGTGTTTTTTTCAGGCAAGAGAGGGTTGGCAAGGATGGAAACGGATTTTTTATCTATAAATTCAGAACGCTCTTTGAAGGCTCGGAAGCTCAAGGCCCAAAGATTACAACAAAGAACGACCCACGTCTGACCCCTTTGGGAAGAATAATCAGGAAATTGAGACTCGATGAGCTGCCTCAACTGATAAATGTATTAAAGGGCGAGATGGGTATTATAGGACCCAAGCCGGAGATACCCTCCATTGTAGCGCTCTATTCTGAAAAGGACAGGAATGTCCTCTCTGTCCTGCCGGGTATAATTTCCCCAACCGAGATGCTCGGCAGGAGCGAGTTTCGGAAGTTTCCAGAAAGAGTTGACGATGTAGAGGAATACTACATAAAGTTTATACTGCCCGAAAAGCTCTCGATAGATTTGGATTATGTTAATGATAATAATCCTTTCAGGGATTTAAGGTATCTGCTGTCGGGCATAAAAACTTTTATCGCCTATTCTATAGGGAAAAGGATAAAGATTAACGGCGACGAAAGGAAAAGAATACTGATAATCGGCACAGGCGATGCAGGCGAGCTTATTCTAAAAGAACTGCTCAAAAATTCGGAAAAGTATCGGGTAGTCGGATTCGTTGATAACGACCCCAAAAAAATCGGCACAGCCATTTACGGCGTCGAAGCGCTGGGAAGAATTTACGACATACCTCAACTGACAATTAAAAATAAAATTGACGAGATAATTATCGCCCGACCCGACCTGTCCTTTAAAAATTTGCGGGCAATAATAGAGTTCTGCAAAAAGGGGAATGTCCGATACAAGCTGGTATCTGCGGTCGAAGACCTAAAGAGCGGAAAGGTCAATATAGCGACGATAAAAAATGTAGATGTCGCCGACATCCTTGGCAGGGAGCCTGTTAAATTGGATATTTCCGCTATAAGCGGATTCATAAAAAATAAGAATATACTCGTTACCGGAGCCGGCGGGTCTATCGGCTCGGAGCTCTGCAGGCAGATAATCCGGTTTCAGCCGGCTGCGCTTACATTATTGGATAAAAACGAAAATTATCTTCACGAGATAGAGACCGAGCTTTCGGGCAGCGGCAATGCCAATTTTTATCTCTGCGATATAACCGATGAAAAAGATGTGGAGGCAATTTTCAAAAGGCATCTCCCGCAGGTGGTATTCCATGCCGCCGCATATAAGCATGTCCCGATGATGGAGAGGCATAAGGAAAAGGCGGTTATAAATAATGTATACGGGACAAAATTGCTGGCTGATATTTCGGACAGATTCGGTGTCAATGAATTTGTCCTCGTTTCCACGGATAAGGCGGTAAAACCCGTCAGCATAATGGGGGCGACAAAAAGGGCAGCCGAGCTTTATGTGCAGGGTCTGGCATCGAACAGCAAGACCAGATTCGTTACTGTAAGGTTCGGAAATGTCCTGAACAGCCGCGGCAGCGTTATCCCCACTTTCCTGAAACAGATAGAGAGCGGAGGCCCGATAACAATTACCCATCCGGAAGCAAGAAGATATTTTATGACAATACCGGAAGCTGCGCAGTTGATACTGCAATCGGCTGTCATGGGAGAGAGCGGCGATATATTGATACTCGATATGGGAAAACCGGTGAAGGTTATGGATATGGCAAAGGAACTTTTGAAGCTTCATGGACTTAAAGCAGGAAAGGATATCGAGATAAAATTCACAGGACTGAGGCCGGGAGAAAAGCTTTTTGAGGAGTTGATTGTAAACGGCGAGACGCTTCTCCCCACCTATCACAACAAGATAAAAGTAATCAAGCCCAATGGAAATAACTTTGAGGCTATGAATGGAAAAATCGAGGAATTATACAGGGCTGCGCTCGAAACAAAAACCGACGAGCTATTGGATAAACTCAAAGAATTACTCCCTGATTACCACCAATGGACTGCAGATTAGGTTATCTCCACATTAACCTTTGTAAAGATTTGCATTTGTCCGTCTATAAAAATAACTTCATGGTTTTTTTGTTATTAACATCTTTTCTTTGATTTTTTTGCTGTTTTTTTTGCTGTCTTCTTTTTTGTTGCCATATTTTAAATTACCACCTCCTTATGATTAAATTTTTTTCTCCTTTAAGACGGTTAATGTGGAGATAGCTATAATGCTTGGTAAAAAATATAACACCGAATTAATTTTTGTCAAGAGAAATCTTGGAACAAAAAAAATTGTCAAAGAATTTCCTTTATTACAGGCTTATACTCTGCATTTTTAAAAAAATATTTATTGATAAAAAGAAGAGCTATAATACTCAAGAAAAAAAAGACTGCGGCAGATAATGCAGAAATGGCTTCTTTGTTTACCGATAGGAAATAACTTGCCGCCTCTCCGCCGAGCCATGCGCCTATTACAATGAAGATAACGGGCATGAGATACAATATAAAGGACGATTTAAGAAAAGCGCCTTTGCCAATTTCAAAAGCCACGCCGTCCCCTGAAACTGCTCCAACAGGATTCAGCGCCTCGATTATCATCGAATCGCTGCCGGGTTTACACATATCCTTGCTTGCGCAACCTTCGCAGGAAAGACTCCTCTTTGCCTCGACCTTTGCAAAATCTCCATAAGTCTCTATTACAGTCCCTTCTTCTCTCATCCTGCGGCGCTCTTTAATTTAGATTCTTCCAATATCTTTTCCATCAGGCTCGCGTATCTCGGCTCTCCGAAAAAATAATTTTCTATGGTATCGGTAGGACATACAGGGACGCATTTTCGGCAGTTGTCGCATTTGAGCGGGGCGATGACGGCGAGATTATTTTCTATCGTTATTGCGCCGAGCGGGCATATCTTTTCGCATTTTCTGCATGCAATGCACCCTACAGTGCAGTTTTTTCTTGTAACCGCGCCTTTATCGAGCGAACTGCATCGGATATGAATTTTATTATATACAGGGAGCATTTTGATTACATACTTGGGACAATTGACGGCACAGAGGGTGCAGCCCGTGCATTTCTCCTCATCCACAACAGGCAGATAATTTTCGTTTATCTTAATAGCATCGAAGGGGCACACCCTTTCGCATGTCCCGAGGCCGAGGCATCCATAGGCGCATGCCTTACTGCCCCCTGCAATCGTTGCCGCTGCCTTGCAGTCGTGAACCCCGATATACCTGAACCTATCCCTCGCCTCTTTCCTGCCTCCCTTGCACATAATAACAGCCACTTCCTTCTCCTTTACAACCGCCTCTACCCCCATTATTCTGCTTACATTCTTTATAACCTCTGCGCCTCCGGATGTGCAGCCGTTCGGCGGGGCGTCTCCCCTGATAATCGCCTGAGCCAATCCTGCGCACCCCGGGAAACCGCATGCTCCGCAGTTTGTTCCGGGCAGCGCCTTTAAAACCGCCTCTTCCCTCGGATCCAATTTTACAAAAAATTTCTTAGACGCAAGGGAAAGGCTTATCCCGAATACAAAACCAAGAATTCCAAGACCAACGATTGCAGATAGCATATTATTATTATATATCAAAATATCGCTTTTTTCTAATCAATATCCTCCCCTTTTTGGACAACCTAGGCACATCGTGACCCCCTGAAGAAGAATTTTTATGTAATCC
>CAYMMR010000277.1:0-3821 GCA_964391545.1 uncultured Nitrospinota bacterium
ACGTATCCCCCACTGCCCCTGCAAACTCCTCGATGGTTTCGTTCATCCCCCTGTGCTGCCTGTTGCCATAAGTGGATTCAATCAGGACATAATCCGCCTCTTCGATATAAGCCGGGTCATTTATAATAGGTATGCCTTTATGTCCAAGGTCTCCGGAAAAGACAATCTTAACCTTTCTGCCCTTTTCATTTACCCATATCTCAACGATTGCGGAACCGAGTATATGCCCGGCTTCCCTGAATCTTGCCTCGATATTCGGGGCAATATCCAATACAATATCGCAGTCCACTGCTTTAAAATGGGCCAAAGATTTTGCCGCTTCGGCAAAATTATAAAGCGGTTTGACGGACTTCTTGCCGCTTCTCAAACGCTTTTTAGTCTCCCATTCTGCATCCCTTTCCTGAATATGGGCGGAATCGAGAAGCATTATACCGCAAAGGTCAACGGTCGCCTTTGTCGCAAATATCTTTCCCATGAAGCCCTCTTTTACGAGACGCGGTATCAGACCGGAATGGTCTATATGGGAGTGGGTTAGAATAACAGCCTTTAATTCGGACGGCTTAAAAGGGAAGGGCATCGAGTTACTTTTCTCTCCGTCCCGCCTTCCCTGAAACATCCCGCAGTCAACCAATATCTTGGCGCCATCCGCAGTAATTAAATAAGAACTGCCTGTTACAGACCTGACTCCGCCGATAAATTTGAGTTTCATTTAAAATTTAAAAAAGTTTTAAAAATCGCCGCAGGCACGGAGACACAGAGAAAAACACTAAGGAGAAATGGGGAAAGAAAGAGAAAGGGAGAAAAAATAAAATTTGGACACAGATAAACACAGAAAAATCGGATAGAGAATTTCATTGCATTTATCTGTGTCCATCTGTGTCCTGATTCTTTTTTAATTCTTTTTCCCCATCTCCATTTTCTCCATTTCTCCTTATTTTTTTATCTCCCTCTGTGTTCTCCGTTCTCTGTGGCTAAATCATGTTTTTATCTTTATACTACCATTACTGTTTTGTAACCGCAAATTACAAAATTAATCCGATTTTGTCCGATTTAAACCAGCTTGCTTAACAATAAACGATTTGATACAATTCAAGCAGTTATAGGAGATTATTAATATTCCATGAAAGAGAAATGGCATTTTTCAGTATGGTATTTAGTTGCAGCCTTTTTGATTATGTGGGCTGTAAATGTAACCTTCTTCGCCCCCCCTTCTCCAAAGCAGATTCCCTACAGCGAATTCAAGGCATTGTTAAAGACGAATAAGATCGAAGAGGTTATTCTGGGAGATAAAATAATCCGCGGAATTTTAAGAAGCGAGGATGAAAAGACTAAGCAGGGGAAAGAGGTTACTACCATCAGAGTGGATGATCCAAAGCTGATAGAAGAGCTGGAAGGACATAGTGTAAAATTTGCCGGCAGATTCGACGAGTCATGGTTCAAGGATTTTCTCCTTGCATGGTTTCTCCCTATGGCAATCATCTTTATTATATGGATGATAGCCATAAAAAGAATGGGGCCGGAATCAGGGATAATGGCTATTGGAAAGAGCAAGGCGAAAATATATATAGATAAAGATACAGGGGTTACTTTTAACGATGTGGCAGGGTGCGAGGAGGCAAAGGAGGAATTAAAGGAGGTTATAGACTTTTTGAAAACCCCTCAAAAATATCTGGATTTAGGCGGAAAAATACCCAAAGGGATTTTATTGGTAGGACCTCCGGGCACAGGAAAAACCCTTCTTGCAAAGGCTGTTGCAGGCGAGGCAAAGGTTCCCTTTTTTGCCCTGAGCGGCTCTGCATTCGTAGAAATGTTCGTTGGCGTCGGCGCATCGCGGGTCAGAGACCTCTTTGCCCAGGCGCAGGAGAAGGCGCCCTGCATTATCTTTATAGACGAGCTCGATGCGCTTGGAAAGGCAAGAATCGCAGCGCCGATTGGAGGCGGACATGAGGAGAGGGAAAATACATTGAATCAATTATTGGCAGAGATGGACGGCTTCGATACACAGAAGGGCGTAATTATCATGGCAGCAACAAACAGACCCGAGATACTCGATTTAGCCCTTTTAAGACCCGGCAGGTTCGACAGGCAGGTATTGGTGGATAGACCGGATATAAAAGGGAGAGAGGAGATACTGAAGGTTCATACAAAAGGCGTAAAACTATCGGAGGCAATAGATTTAAAGGTTCTTGCGGCACGGACGCCCGGATTCGTAGGCGCAGACCTTGCTAATGTTGTAAATGAGGCAACGCTCCTTGCTGCGCGCAGGGATAAGAAGTCTGTCGAGATGAACGATTTTGAGGAGGCGATAAACAGGTCTATAGCGGGATTGGAAAAGAAGAGGAAGGTGATGAGTAAGAAGGAGCAGGAGATAATTGCATATCATGAAACAGGTCACGCCCTGGTAGCAGAATCCGTCCCGCATGCGGATAAGGTTCATAGAATATCGATTATACCGAGAGGGATTGCAGCCCTCGGCTATACATTGCAGCTTCCTACGGAAGACAGATACCTGATGACGAAGTCGGAACTGTTGGATAAATTGGCAGTCTTTCTCGGCGGAAGGGTGGCGGAAGAGACTGTGTTTAACGAGGTATCTACAGGCGCGCAGAACGACCTCGAGAGGGCTACGGATATTGCGAGGAGTATGGTAAAGGAATACGGCATGAGCGAGAAACTGGGACCCATAGCCTTTGAAAGGGATAGGAGGCCCCTCTTCCTCGAAATAGGAGGAGTTCCAAAATCGGAATTCAGCGAGGAGACTGCAAAAATTATCGATGAAGAAGTGAAAAAAATAATCTCGGAGACTTATACGAGGGTTAAGGATATTATCGCAAAAAAGAGGGATAAGCTCGATACAATAGCAAAGCTTCTTCTCGAAAAAGAGGTCATCGAAGGGGATGAACTGAGGAAAATAATAAATTCGACTCAATCTGAACCATCACCCTCCCCTCTCCCTTGAAGGAGACATTTCAATGGTAACTAAAGAACAGATAGATGGAATCGTAAATAGAATCGTAGAGAACTATCACCCGGAAAAAATAATCCTTTTTGGCTCTTATGCCTACGGCACTCCATCCGAAGACAGCGATTTGGATTTATTAATAATAAAGGATAGTAATCTGCCGAGATATAAAAGAGGCAGAGAGGTCAGAAAATATTTAAGAGGCTTAAAGCTTGCCATAGATTTAGTCGTTTATACGAATGAGGAGGTTCAAAAATGGAGCGATGTCAGGACATCTTTTATTACGACCGTAGTAGAAAAAGGGAAAGTCCTTTATGAATAAGAAACATTCGTTAATTAAAGAATGGCTTCGTAAGGCAGAGCATGATATGGGAATGGCAGATCTGGCAATTAATAATAAACCCGAATATACCGATTCTATATGCTTTCATTGTCAGCAGGCCGCCGAGAAATATTTAAAAGCCTATTTGGATCTCTCGATATAAGGTTCGAAAAGAAGCATAATCTGGATTATTTGCTGGATTTGATAAGCGAGAAGGAAAAAGTTTCGGAAAATTAAATGGGGATAAATTTTACTCCTTTAAAATCTCGTAAATATAGTTCAAGATATCTTCCAGCATCGCTTCTTTAGAAGGAAATACTTCGTCTTTTTCGTGTTTATGATGGGGAAAGGTGTCAATATCTTTCCGGTGTATAGTGGATAGTCCCACAAATAGCTTTACCATAGTTTGTCATTCCCGCGAAAGCGGGAATCCAGTAAAATCAAAGACTGGATTCCGCATCGAGTGCGGAATGACAGTAAATGAACTTTAGGGACACTCTAATAGTATTATCCCACCGGCAAATTAAATTACCTTCT
>CAYMMR010000278.1:0-3775 GCA_964391545.1 uncultured Nitrospinota bacterium
AGATCATGCCTAGTCTCGTGGGCTCGGAGATGTGTATAAGAGACAGATTCAAAACGCTGCCGATTATATTCGCTATTATGAGTCCGGTTACGCTGTATCCCGCCAAAAGGGTCAAAAGTATGAGCACGAATTGCATCGGAGATGTGATGAGAGATGTCTTTACGAGAATTTGATATTTCTGAAGACCGGCAGCCGCGGAATAATATATTCTCGACAGGGCGATTGGAATTATATTTATTGAAGCAAGCAGGAGGAGGTTCATTCGCAATGTCTCCGATGACAGAAGATATGTAAGGGATAATAGGAACAGCGATACTATAATTGACAAGGCGATTTCCAGTTTTAATATAGCCGAAAAGATGCCTTTCGCAGCAGGCAGGTCGTTTCTCCCTGCATACTCTGCAATATATTTTGTAACAGTCATCGGGAAACCCGCATTTATAACGAGAGTCAGAATGCCGATAAGCCAGAGTATGTAGCTGTATTCGCCTAATAAGGTCGAGCCTAATACCCTCGCAGTTATTATTGATGTGGCAATGCCGAATACACCGGCAAGGAACGAGTTTATAAGATTGTAAACGGTATTCGAAGCCAATCTCGCCCTCGTATTCATGCCTTTCTCCCTATCGCCCCTACGGTAAAGCCAAGATAATGCAAAAAGGGGGCATTCATTTCCAGCCAATCGAAGATATTAAATATCCGGGAAATATGATGAGGTATAAATCTTTTTAGCCGCGGCACAACTACATAGTCATCCAAAAATGCCCTTCGCATATTGCAGGTTGATGTTATTATGTCTTTCAATCCCGCTTCTTTCATATCCTTTGCAATAGCGCCTTCGGTGTAAGACTTTTCTCTTCCCCATATATCAAAATAGAAATTCCTTATTCTTCTCCTGTAAGGTCTTACAACAAAGGTATGTGGTGTAAATAAAGCAGGGACGGATACAAACACACAGCCTCCGGGTCTGGCCAGCGCAGCCATTTTTTTTATAGCTTCCGGCGGATTCTCGAAATGCTCGACAACGCCGCCGTTCCATACTAAATTAAATTCTTCACCCTTTAAAGGCATATTTAAAATATTTCCTTTAATGAATTTAGCTTCGGGAATTTCAAACTTTGAGATTGCTTCGCCTTTGGCTCGCAATAACAAATTAGGAGAGGTGTCATTGCGAGGAGCATTAGCGACGAAGCAATCTATTTCACGAAAGGCATCCCTCGATTTATTAAGATATTCCATATCATAATCTAAAAGCGTCAAATCCCCTCCCATCATCGCGAGGAGGCAGTCAACAACTCCAAAACCGCAGCCTGCATCCAGTATTTTCAATCCATTAAGATTATCTATGCCGGATTTTTCAAGCAAGTCTATAAGTTGATAAGCCTCCCAAAAAAAATAATGGTCTCTCATATCAACCGCACATCTCTTTCTGACATATTCTACCCATGCCGGCGGTATTCCTTTTCTTATAATAAAATCAGCCTTTACTGACATAATAAGCAGTTATTAATTAGACGATACTGAAAAATGACCTTTTTTGAACGACTTTTTAGTTTTTCTTTTGTTCCACCCCCCCTCAATCCCCCCTTTTTTAAAGGGGGGAGGAAGGGGGGTTAAAATAAAGCAAAAGAAAAAATAACGGAAGTGAAAAAAAGGTCATTTTTCAGTGTGAACTAATTAGATTAATATTAGCCACAAATAAATACGAACAAACATAGATAAATAATAATAGAAGTATCTTATTTAAACAAGGAAAAATAAGGGTGTGACAATTGCAGGATAAAAATCTATCAATCGAATATGTAATTTACCGGGTTCACCGGGATGCTGTTTACCATTACTTCATAATGTAGGTGGGGGCCTGTGCTTCTGCCGGTGTTTCCTACTTCGGCAATTACATGACCCCTCTTTACCCTCTCGCCCATATTCAGCAGAACCCTTGAATTGTGTCCGTATCTCGTAACAACCCCATAGCCGTGATCGACTTCCAAAACATTGCCGTAGCTCATATCTCTTCCTGTTCTTACAACTATTCCGTCAGCCGGAGCAATCACAGGCGCATTCATCCTTGTTGCTATATCTATCCCGTCATGCGCCTCTTTTTTATCTGTAAACGGCGATATTCTGTATCCGAATCCGCTCGTTACCCACCCTCTCACGGGCCATATCGAAGGGGTGGATGACAGCAGCGACTCCTTTCCCTTAAAAAATTCATCCAATTCCTGAAAGCTTATCTCCTGAACCTCTGCTTGATTTTTTAACATATCTATATCTCTGCTTAACTTTTCTATTGCATTCCTATTCTCATCCGGCGGCATAGGTGCATATAAATCAACCTCTCTATTATCAGCGCCTCCCATCCCCCATTTGGGTTCGGATGCCCCGCTCCCTTCCAATGCGGTTATTACCCTAAGCTTCCTGTCAAATCTATCAAGTCTTGTAATCTGCTGCTCAAAGTCCTTAACCTTTTTAACAAACTGCCGTATCTGCAGTCTCTGCTCCCTCGTCTCTTTTCTTAAACCCTCCAACTCTATTACCTCTTTGCTCAATTGTATATGGCGATAAAATAGAAATACAGATATGATAAAAACTATTCCAAGCAAGACAAAAAATCCCTTTACAATTTGCTTCGGCATGCTTAACTGCCTGAATCTTCCGGCAATATCATCCGTAAACATCAAATAATATCTATCTGTCATTTTACATCTCCCGAAAGTTTTTAATCAGGGGAGAAAATAATCTCCCCTGATTAAAGGAGGAAGTTAAGAGGATGCTTTTCATACCCTCTTAACAAAATAATTCAGCAATTATCGTGCCTTTAATCTGGATAATTATAACCGATTGAAAAACAGCAGGAATGAAAGAGAAAGCGGTTTTTTTGGGATTGGATTGGCGTATGATTATTTATACTATTGTAAGTTTTTAGATACGGCTCTTTCTTAACCCAAATCTTTTAGATTCCCCGATAAATTCAATAAAAATATTTTTAAAGCGAGGTTCTCTGTGATAAAGGTTTTCGGGATGCCATTGAATTCCCATTATAAAGGCATTACCGTTGTATTCAATAGCCTCGATTATTCCATCCTCTGCAACAGCGCTTGCCTTAAATCCGCCGGCAACCTTTTTAATTGACTGATGATGTGTGCTGTTTGCCATGAGGGAGCCTCCGCCAATTATTTTAGAGAGTTTCGTAGAAGGATAAATTTTTATACTATGCGAGGGCTTATCGGAAGGGGTTGACTGTTTATGATTCATAGCGCCCTTATGCTGAGATTTTATATCCTGATAAAGCGTGCCTCCAAAATATACATTTATAAGCTGATGCCCGCCGCATATACCGAGGACAGGCATCCTTTTTTTTACCGCTGATTTTAATAACTCGAACTCGAAATCTGTCCTCTCGGGGATTGTCTTCCCGATCTTATGATGGGGTTTTTCGCCATAAAATTTCGGATCAATATCGAACCCGCCGCCTGAGATTAGTAGCCCGTCTATAAGTCTTATAAACCGGGATACTGCAGCTTTATTATTAGCAGGGCATAGTAAAATCGGTATGCCGCCTGCATCCTCGACCGCAGCGATATAGCTTCTTTTTAAAAAAAATACCGGCTGCCCGTTAACTTCGTCGAAATCGCAGGTTATACCGATTAAATGCTTTTTCATTTAAATAGTTCACATTGAAAAATGACCTTTTTTTCACTTCCGTTATTTTTTCTTTTACTCTATTTTAACCCCCCTTCCTCCCCCCTTTAAAAAAGGGGGGATTGAGGGGGGT
>CAYMMR010000279.1:0-3760 GCA_964391545.1 uncultured Nitrospinota bacterium
TGCTTAAATACATCGAATATTTTATTGTATATTTTATGGCTGTCAATAACATCCATGAGAGGAAACAGATAAAAAATTTCGCAATTGCAATGATAGCAAGCTGTGTAATCGTAAGCATTATCGGTATAGCGCAGATACCTTCGGGAGCGAGGGTCTCTGCGCCCTTCGAGGGCGAGGTGGGCGAGCCGAATACATTCGGAGGCTATCTCGTTCTTATGCTTTCCATGATAGGGGGATTATTTCTTACATCCGAGTCAAACAAAGAAAAGACCATTTATGTATTCATCTCGATGCTGATTATGCTGCCGCTGATGTTTACGCTCTCGAGGTCGTCGTGGATTGCGCTTCTCCCGATGTATATAGTGCTGATTATTTACAGCGAGAAAAAGAAGCTCCTTATTGCCGGTCTTGTTTTAGCGCTCTCGTTCGGTCCATTCCTTTTGCCCGGAGATGTAACCAAGAGGATACTCACAACTACTAAACAGCAGATACAGAAGGGGCAGAAGAAAATAGGCGGGGTGAGGATAGATACCTCGGCATCTGCAAGGATAGAGAGCTGGCAGGAGGCATTATCGGATTTTACTGCGCATCCTATATTGGGTTATGGAGTTACCGGATACAGGTTCCTCGATGCACAGTATCCAAAGGTTTTAATAGATACCGGGATTTTAGGATTCGCCGCCTTTGCAATGATGCTGATAGCATTGGTAAGACAGGGGATTCATTCCTTCCATACTGTAACCGACAGATTCTATAAGGGTCTCTCGATTGGATTTATAGCCGGCACAGCGGCTATGATAACGCACGGCATAGGGTCGAATACCTTTATCATAGTCCGCATCATGGAGCCATATTGGTTCTTTGCGGCTATTGTTATTCTCCTCCCTACCATCGAGGCCGAAGAAAAACAACTGGTGCATAAGATAAAAGAAGATCATATAACGGAATTATTGACCGAAGAGGAAGAGTCTAAGATAAAGACCGTCGAAAAAGGAACCACACTGGCAGATTTAGTAAAGAAACAATGAACATCCTTTTTCTCTCAAAAGAATATCCCCCTGAAACAGGGTGGGGAGGGATAGGGACTTATGTCTACAATATCGCCCATGCCCTTTCCGATAAAGGACATTCAGTCCATGTTATCACGCTTTCATATGATAGGCGGGATGCCGATCCGTACAAACAGGTCTTAAGACCTGTTGCTACCTTGTCTGACAGGCGGGACGCCCGTCCTATATATGACAGGCAGGGCGACTATTCTGCACATAATGGAAATATTCATGTCCACCGCATCAGACCCTTAAGATTCCCCACGCCCGTATTGAATAACTTTTTATTTAAAAGCCTCGAGATTTTAAAGTTCAATATAGCCGTAATCTTGAAAATATGGGAGATAGTAAAAAAAGAAAAAATAGACATTATCGAGGCTCCGGAATGGAGGTCTGAGGCGTTTCTGCTGTCTTTCTTAAAACCCGGTAGAATTCCTCTTGTTATAAAATGCCACAGCCCGAGTATTCTGCTTAATGAAATTTATAACCCCCCCATTCCCCCCCTTAATAAAGGGGGGGATAGGAGGATTGATTCAAGATTTGTAGAATGGATGGAAAAGATAACAGTTCGCAATGCCGATTTAGTAGTATCGCCGAGCAATAATCTTGCAAATATAATATCGGAGAAGATGGGCGTCAAAAGAGAAAATATTAAGATAATGCCGAATCCTATCGATGCCGAGACATTCTCTCCGGTTAATTGGCAAGGGGCAAGCCTGCCCCTGCAGGCAGTAAGCAGGGGGGGCAAGGGGCAGGGAGGCAAAAAAGTCCTTTTTGTCGGAAGGCTCGACAGGCTGAAAGGCGCGCATATTTTTGCGGAGGCGATTCCTATTATATTGAAAGATGCGCCCGATGCCTCTTTTGTTATGGCCGGCAGGGATACCGATACTGGTCCGGATAATTCTTCTATGAAGTCTTACATTAAAAATTTTATACTTCAAGAAATTCAAAGCAAGATCATATTTACTGGAAATGTAGAAAGAACCGCTCTCGTTGATTATTACAGGGAAAGCGATGTCTGTGTCGTTCCTTCTTTTTATGAAAATTTTCCCAATACCGTATTGGAGGCAATGTCATGCGGAAAGGCAGTTGTTGCAAGCAATGCAGGGGGGATGCCCGAGGTGATCGAGGACAGCATTACCGGGCTTCTGGCAAAAACAGGGGATGCCCGGGATTTTGCAGAAAAGATAATAAGGCTTTTAAAAGACGATACACTGCGAAGCCAAATTGGCGCTAATGCAAGAAAAAGAATCGAAGATAGGTATAGTAAAGATGTGGCGGCAAGAGATGCGGAGGCAGTATATCGAAAACTGAAGAATGCTAAATAGTTCACACTGAAAAATGACCTTTTTTCACTTCCGTTACTTTCGGGGCACCCATCGATGATGGGTCGTGTTTTATTTATTTGAATTATCACACTGTGGAACAAAAGAAAAACTAAAAAGTCGTTCAAAAAAGTCATTTTTCAGTATCGTCTAAATAGAAAAACAGGACTACAGAATTTCGATAAGGACGATGACCTCGTCGTCCCTTTCGGTTGTCTTATCCCAGTAGTCATCGAGGACTGAGATTAGTTTTTGCATGATTTCCTTGTTCGGGAGATTGCGGTTGGATTTTAAAAACTCTTTGAGCCTTTCCTGTCCGTAGATTGTTCCGTCTTTGCCGAAGACCTCGAATATCCCGTCGCTGTAAAGAAAAATCTTATCCCCTTTTTGAATGTCCAGTGTCTCTTCTGTGTATGTTGTGGAATTGAACATGCCGGAAATCAAGCCGTGATTTTTAAATTGAATAATATCTTCACGCTTTTCGTTGGATATAAAAGGGGAGGGGTGTCCTGCACAGGTGTATGTAATAGTATTTTTTGCGAAGTCAATCAGGCAGAAGCATAGTGTCGCATAATATTCCGAAGGGGTCATCTGAATCAGCTTTTCATTGAGTCTCTCCATCAGGATGGACGGCGAAGGGCGGTCGGCGGTCTCGTTTATCAAGAGGGTTTTAAGAACTGCCATTATCATTGCAGCGGATGGTCCATGTCCAGATACATCTGCAACGATGACTCCCAGCCTGTCTTCGTCATAGTTGAGAAAGTCATACATATCGCCGCCTATAAATTCATGCGCCTTATAATAAGTATCTATTCTGCATTTGCTGCCGAAAGCGCCTTGTTTCGGCGAAGGGAGCATTGCAATCTGAACTTTTCTTGCTATGGCAAATTCCTTGTCCATTAGTTTTTGCTGTTCGAGAACCTTATCGAGCAGTTCGCGGTTTTTATCGTTCAGGTGTTTTATGCGGAGCATGGATTTTACCCTCGCTATAAGCTCCTCCTTTTCAACAGGTTTGTTAAGATACTCTACTGCGCCGTCTTCGAGCCCCCGTATAACATCGCGGGTATCCCTTTTTTTTGCGGTAATAAGGATTATTGGAATATGCTCTGCGCCCTTCATTGCAATTATTCGCCTGCTTGTCTCGAATCCGTCCATCTCCGGCATCATGATGTCCATTAAAATGAGGTCAATTTTATTGTTTTTTACCGCCTCCAGCGCCGCAAACCCGTCTTCAGCCGTAATAACGGAAAATCCCTCCTGTTTTAAAAACAGTTGGAGAAGGTATCGAATGCTCTGGTCGTCGTCTACGACGAGAATTTTTGAGTTTTGCATGCTGAAAGTCTATCATAAGGGAAAAAGAGAGGTCAAATTTCAAATTGAGGTTTT
>CAYMMR010000280.1:0-828 GCA_964391545.1 uncultured Nitrospinota bacterium
TGGCTGGCATGTGGCGCGCTGCAATGGACACGATTTCAAGGATATTGAGAGTGTGTTTGCAGAGTTTAGAACAGTTGCGGATAAGCCAAAGATTTTGATTGCAGATACGATAAAAGGATGCGGTGTATCGTTCATGGAGCATCCGATGGCATTGAAAGATGGGCAAGGGCTATACCGCTGGCACTCCGGCGCGCCGGATGATAAATCTTTTACGAACGCCTATGAGGAGATAATTTCTCGAATCAATAACTCCCTTAGTAAGTTTGGGCTGCTGCCGTTATCGCTGGAGGAGATTCCATCTGCAGAAAAAAAGGCAAGCGGCATCTCCAGTGAGTATGTGGCCGATGCCTTTGGGCAGGCGCTAACCGATATTGCTTCCAGCCGTAAAAATATCGTGGTGCTGGATGCCGATCTCTCGGCAGATTGCCGCCTTAGGACATTTGAGAGTAAATATCCCGATAGATTTATAGAAAACGGGATCGCAGAGCAGGACATGGTATCTATGGCAGGCGGGCTTGCCCTTCAGGGGTTTCTCCCTGTTGTGAACACCTTTGCAGCCTTTCTTGCTTCAAGGTCTAATGAGCAGATATATAATAATGCCTGCGAGCAGACTAAAATTATATATGTATGTCATTATTCAGGCATTATTCCGGCAGGACCCGGACAGTCGCACCAGAGTATTAGGGATATCTCTCTCTTTGGCGCATTGCCGAATTTTATAATCCTTCAGCCCTGCAATTCTTCCGAGGCGAGGATGGCAGTAGAATATTGTGTCAGCGAGGCAAAGGAAAACTGTGTTATAAGGCTTATCATCGGGCCATCTCCGCG
>CAYMMR010000280.1:838-3738 GCA_964391545.1 uncultured Nitrospinota bacterium
TCATTAAACTGCCGTCGGATTATTATCTCAAGGAGGGATGCGGCGTTACATTAGCGGAGGGGAGCGATGCAGTTTTATTTGCCTATGGCCCGGTCATGCTGCATGAAGCGCTACTTGCCTCAGAAATATTGCGTCAGAGCAGTTTCCATCTTAAGGTGGTTAATATGCCATGGCTAAATCGTATCGATACCCATTGGCTGGAGAAGACAATAGGGTCGTGTAATGCTGTTTATGTTATGGAAGATCATGCACCTGTTGGAGGGCTGGGTGATAGAATTTTGGATGCTATGGCAGCATCGCGATTGATAGAGGGGCGGCATTTTCAGAAGTTTGCGGTAGAAGGATACCCTGCATGGGGAACACCGGCAGAAGTATTGAATTATCATAAGCTCGATGGTAATAATCTGGCAAAGGCAATACTTGAATTTGTGAAGAGAACTCCTGTTTTATGATAATCATGTCTTCAAAAACAGGCAGATTGGGAAACAGGCTATTTCTATTTGCCCATTTTATCGCCTTTGCAATAGAAAAGGGGGTAACAATCGTAAATCCGGCATTTGACGAATACGCCGATTTTTTTCAAACAACCGCAGATGATTTTTTTTGCCGTTTTCCACCCCGAAAATCCGTCCTTAATGGAACACGAATTGGAAGAAAGCTTTTATATGATATTACCTATCACCTTAAATATTATTTAGATAAATGGCATATAAATAATGGCTACATTAGAACAATGACAAGGGATGGAGTAATAAAGGAAGTTGGAGAATATTCTCTCGATAATCCTGAGTTTCTTGGCATAATTAACGATTGCAGGGTATTGTTCGTCTCTGGATGGTTATTTCGTGACAGGGGAAATTTTATTAAGCATTCCGATAAAATCAGGGCGTATTTTAAGCCATTAGAAAGGCATGAACGGAATGTAAATGCCTGCATATCTGATTTAAGAAAAAAAAATGATATTATCATAGGCGTTCATATCAGACATGGAGACTTTCGCAAGTCGAGATGGTATTACGAGACAGGAGAATATATGCGGATTATGGAAAAATGTAAAACTGTTTTTCAAGATAAAAAGACAGGGTTTTTGATATGCTCGGATGAAAAATTCGAAGAAGGTATATTTTCAAGATTTAACTTTGCCTTTGGAACCGGAAATATCATCGAAGATATGTACAGCCTTGCCAAATGCGACTATATAATAAGCTCGGCGAGCACCTTTGCGGCATGGGCATCCTTTTACGGAAAGGCGCCTTTGTATCGCATGGAGAAGACGGGAGAAGATATTACGATAGACAGCTTTAAGGCGGTAACCTCATAATCCAATTATATCTTATGTCAAAAATATTGGCTTTTATTGAAAACGATATGTATGTCAGGAATTTCATCACATCGGATGCCTTTGCTCCCATGATGGCAAATCCGGAGTTTGGAATCTCCATATCAAAAAACATATCCAGCTTAAAATCAGCTATTCCTTCCGAAAGGATTGCCGGCGTTTATGAGCGATGCGATGAGAATATAGCTATTGTTTATCATTTTAATAAGTTTTCTATGAGGGCTTTAAGAAAAAAATCGGCAACCTTCGATATAAAATCAAAATCCGGCTGGCAATTCGGCAGTTACGGAATAAAAGACAAAATTGCATCAACTCCATTTTTCTTTAACAGTTTTGTAAAGAGCTACTTGATAGCTAAATTCCAGAATAATTCCACAATTGAAAGGATTATCGTGGAGCATAAGCCGGAGATAGTCATTTTTCCGGTTACGGGCGTTGAGTCCACAGGTGTTGAGTTGATTAACCTCTCGCAAAAATACGGATTCAGGACGCTCTTTTTAGTTAACGGCTGGGATAATTTATCCAGCAAGGGAGTTTTTCCATTGCTCCCAGACTATTTAGGAGTATGGGGTCCTCAGTCATTGGTTGATGCAGTAGATATTCAGGGTATGCCGTCCCACAGGGTTATAATGCTCGGTTGCGCAAGATACGAGCCGTATTTTATTCCGGACAATGCAGTATTCAAGCCATTCCCGTATAAATACATCCTTTTTGCCGGCGCAGCCACCCCAAATGACGAGATTACCCCCTTAAGAATATTTGACGATATTATGAAAGATAATAATATTGATGGAGATATTAAGATTGTTTATAGGCCCCATCCATGGAGGGAGAAGCGCAATTGCTTCGATATCTTTGAACCGGAATCTTTCAGGCATGTAGCGCTTGACCCACAGGTAGCGGATAACTATTTTGGTAAAAATCGTAAAGACAAAGTCCATTCATCCAATGACAGCTTTCCGGAATTAAAGTATTATCCAAGTCTGGTTAATCATGCGCTATTTACAATCTCTCCAATGTCATCCATGACGCTCGAGGCTGCTTTATTCGATGTTCCGTGTATGATTCTTGCCCACGACGACGGGTGCCATCCTATTCCAGGCAATTTACAGGCAAAATTCAGGCATTTTGAAGGCGGTGAAGATGTCCCCGGCTGGTTCTATGTTAAAGATTTTGACGATATGAAACATACTTTCAGGATGCTTGTGGAACGTTTAAAAAACGAATCGCCAGCCAATCGAGCCTTTCGTCCGTTACTCTCTGCTGCTATGAAAAAATATCTTTTTAACGATGGCCGCTCTTATGCCCAAAGGCTTGAGGAAACTGTAAGATTAATCAGGGCTGCTGTAATTCATTAGAGGAATGAAAAGATTTGTATGAGAGATAAAAAAATCATTTTTGTCTTACCCGAGTCTTCCAAACTTGGAAATTGGGACTCGCCAAAATATAATCAGGGCGCCTTCGAGCTTCATCTCGGCTTTTTATGGATGGCAGCATATCTTATAAAAAACGGATGGAAGGTTCAAATTCTGGATTGCCGCTGGCAGGATTATAAAAGTTT
>CAYMMR010000281.1:0-3686 GCA_964391545.1 uncultured Nitrospinota bacterium
ATATATAATACAATCGAAGACTTCAGAAAAAAAAGGAATCTCCATCTTCTCTCCCCTGTAGATTATCTCGAAAACAGCTATCAGAAACTGTCTAAAAAATTTCTTGAGGACTCGCGATGCCCCCTTCCCTGCCAGGCATTATCAACATCCTGTTTTGTCTCGCCTTCAGGGGATGTTTACCCATGCACAATGTATGACAGGATTATAGGCAATATAAAAGACTACGATTTCGATCTGAAAAAATTGCTCTCTGATAAAGAGGCAATAAAAGCAAGAGATGAGATAGGCAAAGAGATATGCCCGCACTGCTGGACGCCCTGCGAGGCATACCAGACCATCATAGCCAATTTCTTCGGATTGAGGAAATGAATACACAATTGCATCTTCTGTTCGGCTTTTGTATAATAATGTTGTTATCTATCAATACCTCCCATGCCGTCACATTAGACGAGGCCGTTGACAGGGTTCAGGATAGGTATGAAAAGATAGGGAATTTTCAAGCCGATTTTTCCCAAACCTCTTTTTTAAAAACAATAAAAAAGAAACAGATAAGCAAGGGGCGGGTATTTATAAAGAAGCCGGGTATGATGAGGTGGGAATATAAAGAACCCGAAGAACAGCTTATCGTTTCCGATGGAAAGATTATCTGGTTTTATGTGCCTGCGGATAAGCAGGTAATGATGAGCAGCGCCGGAAGCGCAGCAGATTCTCATGTCTTAAACATCTTTCTATCCGGCAGCGGCAAATTAAGGGATACATTTAAGATTGAATTTGAGGATGACCCGAAGGGTCATTCTGAGCGAAGCGAAGAATCTAAATTATTAGCTCAGCAGGAGCAATACCTGCTTAGATTAATTCCAAAGAAATCACAGCCGAATATGGCAAAATTGCTGATCGGCGTTAGTAAGGATGATTTTAAGATAGAGACGAGCATTGTATACGACATATACGGAAATCAGACTATCGTAAATTTCTCGAATATAGAGATGAATAAGGGGATAGAGGAAGACCTTTTTCGTTTTGAGGTTCCTAAAGGTGTCAGGATTGTAACTCAACAGTGAGTATCCTGCAAAAACCATTTTTTTCTCGCTTCCGTTATTTTTCTTTTGACTTTTTTAAATTTTTTAAAGGAACAAAAGAAAAAATGCGGTGAAAGTCCGGTGGATATAATGCTTTTCCTCTCACCGCAAAGTTTTATAATCCACCGTAAAAGTCGTTCAAAAAAAGGTTTTTGCAGTGTTATCAATAATAAGGAGGATTTAGTGGAAACGATTATTTCTGCCGTTGTTTTGCTTGGAGCATTGATTTTTGTTCATGAACTGGGACACTTTCTCGTAGCAAAGAGGAGCGGTGTCGGCGTTAAGAAGTTTTCCCTCGGTTTCGGACCGAAGATTATCGGTAAAAAGTTTGGAGAGACCGAATATCTGATTTCGGCCGTCCCCCTCGGAGGCTATGTAAAGCTCGAAGGCGAAGAGCCGGATGAGGAGGTGGCGAATCCGGAGAAATCCTTTACTAATAAACCTGTGGGGGCAAGACTGGCAATAGTCTCTGCCGGACCTATATTCAATCTCCTCTTTGCAGTAGCCATACTTGCGCTTGTATTTATGATAGGCGTAAAAGCGCCGTCCGATTCCTCGGCTGTCGGAAATATCAAACAGGGCGGTGCTGCCGAATCTGCAGGGCTGGTTAAAGGCGATACTATTATCGAGATAGAGGGGAAACCCGTTGACAAGTGGCATCAGATGGCAGAGATTATTCACAAGAGCCCGAATAAGGAGCTTTCTTTTAAGGTTAGAAAAGAGGGCGGGGCAGTAATTGATTTAAAGATAACCCCGCGTGCCGAGACAGTAAAAGATATATTCGGAAAAGACCTCGAGGTAGGTCTTATAGGAATCGAGCCTTTAATCGTAACGGAGAGATATAATCCTATAACCGCTACTCTCAAAGGATTCGAGAGGACCTGGGACATCATATATCTTACCTTCTGGGCAATCGTTAAAATGATAACAGGGGACATATCCGCTAAAAATATCGGCGGACCTATTATGATATTTCAGAAGGCAGGCGAATTTGCAAACGAAGGGTTCCTTCCTTATGCAACATTTGCAGCCCTCATAAGCATAAACCTCGGCATCTTAAATCTCCTGCCGATTCCGGTCCTCGATGGAGGGCATATCCTGTTTTTTCTTATCGAGATAATCATAAGAAAACCTGTCAGTATAAAATTAAGAGAAATGGCGCAGCATGTTGGAATATTTATACTGGTCTCTCTTATGCTATTTGCCTTTTACAACGACATAATGAGATTCTTTGAGCAGTAAAACCAGCGGCTTGTGATTCGTGGTTCGTGATTCGAATAACAAACACGAACCACGAGTCTATAATAACGAACCACAAAAATGGATGCCGAAGATATTCTCCATGCACTCGAATCCCTTGCAAAGAGGCTATCTATAGATATAAAATACAGCAACCTCTATAATGAGGAATTCAGGATAGAGAGCGGCGCCTGCAATATCAAAGGGAAGGAGGTGATAATTATTGACAGCAGGTTATCTGCAAAAGAAAAGTGCGGGATATTGAGCGGACAATTAAAGAGGCATAATACCGAGGATATATTTATCCCCCCCTTTTTAAGGGAGATGATGGGTTATTAATCCCCTGAACGATTCTATCAGGGGTTAAGGAGGGATGGTTATGAGAATGCTTAAAATCTTTCTTTTCTTTTTCTGCATATTTTTACCCACAGCTTTTGCCTTTGAAGTTAAAGACTTAAAAACCCCGGAGAGTTTCATCTCAGACCCTTCCACAGGCAATTATTTTATTTCAAATATAAACGGCGGCGGACCAAATGGAAAAGACGACGACGGTTTTATAACAAAACTCGATAATGCCGGAAAGATAATTTCCTTAAACTTTATTGACGGCAAAAACAAGGAGATTGCCCTGAATGCGCCTAAGGGACTCGATATAATCGGAAATGTCATTTATGTCAGCGATATAGATTTTATCAGGGGATTCGATAAAGAGAGCGGTAAGTTGTTATACGATATTGATGTAAAGGCTTTCAATGCCGTATCTTTAAACGACCTTACCCACGATTTTCAGGGGAACCTGTATGCCTCGGACTGGATTGGCAACAGCATCTTTAAAATAGAAACAAAAAACAACCATAAGATTTCGGCAATTGCAAAGGGTGCCGCGCTCGGCGGTCCGAATGGGCTCAACATACATCCTCTATCCGGAAAACTGATAAATGTTACATGGGAGACGGGAAAGATACAGGAGATAGATTCTGCGGGCAGTATAAAAATCATTGCCGAGGATAAGAGATTTAAAAATCTCGACGGTATTGATTTCGATAATAAAGGAAATATGTATGTCTCCAGTTTTACGGGCGGGGAGATTTACAAGATAGCCCCTGATTTGAAGATAGAGGTGTTTTTAAAGGGATTGACAACGCCTGCCGATATTAATATTGACAGGAAAAAGAACCTCCTCTTAATTCCATCGTTTGAGGGGAATAGCGCAAAGAGTATAGAGATTAAATAGACGATACTGAAAAATGACTTTTTTGAACGACTTTTTAGTTTTTCTTTTGTTCCATAATGTAATAATTTCAATAAATTAAAGCAAAAGGAAAAATAACGGAAGTGAAAAAAAGGTCATTTTTCAGTGTGAACTAA
>CAYMMR010000282.1:0-3642 GCA_964391545.1 uncultured Nitrospinota bacterium
CCCGATGCTCGACAGGGTGGAGGCAATCTTCTTTCCGATTATACCGGATTTTCCCATTCCCGTAACTACTACCCTGCCGCTGCATTTATAAATAAGCTCGACTGCCTTTACGAAATTTTCGTCGATGCGCCCGGCAAGGGATGCGACTGCCTTGCTTTCAATCGTCAAAACCCTTTTTGCCTTTTCTATTAAATTCATGATATAGGAAATTATAAAATTCTGGAACACGAATTTCACGAATATACGAATGACACGAAAAAAAACTAAAAATAAAAATATTTTCTCTTATTGGTAATTATTCGTGTTATTCGTGTTCAAGTTTTCTCTTTTCTTGAAATATTAGAATTATTTGTCTTTATTGTCAACTTTCGCCTATTTCCCGGATGAGCCGAATCCATTAGTGTTTCTATCCGAATCCTGAATATCCGCTTCTATAATTTCCCAATCTATCAATTTTATAGGAACCATCTGGGCAATCTTGTCTCCTAACTCTATTTTAAAAGGCTCTTTGGAATTATTTCTCAAAAGAACCTTTATCTCTCCCCTGTATCCGTTATCTATTACGCCCGCAGAGGTGTATATCATCTTCATTGCCATCGAAGACCTGTCCTTAATAACCCCGCCCCAACCCTCCGGCAGTTCAACAGAAATCCCCGTTCCGACTGCTGTCTGCTCGGATGGATTTATAATATGTCTCTCCGCAGCATAAAGGTCATACCCCAAATCTCCATTGTAAGCCCTTGTGGGGAGCTTCGCATAACTGCTTAATCTTCTAACCTTCAACTCCAATCTATTCATGTAAATTATAAAATTCTGGAACACGAATTTCACGAATATACGAATGACACGAATAAAAAAGCAAATAGTTAAGTGGTTAAGTGGTTTAACAACTCAACTACTTAACTACTCAACAAATATTCACTATTTGTGTAATTCGTCCATTCGTGCTATTCGTGTTCAGGTTTTTGTCTTTATCCGGTTATAAATCAAAATAACCATCGAGCCATATAATATACCGAAAATTCCGCCTGCTATAACATCGGACGGGTAATGAACGGCGAGGTATATCCTCGACAGGCATACCAAAACGGCAATAGTCAGCATGTAAATCAAGAGAACCCTGTATCTATAAACCAATACGACGGTTAAAGCAAATATATTCGAGGCATGGGAAGATGGAAAAGATGGATTGGAAGGACAGCCGAGAATAAGGTGTAGTGTTTCCTGCGGCAGTTCACTGCATGGTCTCACCCTTCCAAAAATAAATTTAATGACATGGGAATTGAGATAATCGCTAACACTCACGGCAACAATAACTAAAAGGATTGTCATCAATCCTTTCTTCCAGTCTTTGATAATCATCACTGCCATCACCGATAGGATAATAAAATACCAGTTTCTATAATTTGTTACAAAAGGCATTAGAATATCGAAAAATCTGTTTTCCATCCCTCTATTAACGGCATATAAAAGCAATGTGTCTATGTCTTTGAAAAGCTGCATCATGCCTTTAGCATCTCCTTAACAACATCCATTACATCGGATGCCTTTATTAACTCCATACACCTATGGTCTGTAGGGCATTCCCGCTTCCAGCACGGCGAGCAGTCTGCCGGTTTTCTTACGATTTTATAATTGTCAGACAGAGGAGAGGTTTCAAAAGGGTCTGTCGAGCCGAAGATGGCGACAATCGGCGTCCCGACTGCTGCTGCTATGTGCATCGGCCCAGAGTCGTTGGTAATAAATAAGCTGCACCTTTTTATCCATGCTGCGAGAGATTTGAGAGTTGTTTTGCCTATTAGAGAAAAGGGTTTATACCTCATCTTTTCCTTTATTTCATTTTCGATATTGGAATCGCCGCTGCTTCCGAATAATATCACCTCTCCTTTAAGCTCGCATATATCCTGTCTCCCAATTCTGCAAACCTTTCCGGCATCCATCTCTTTGCAGAGCCGTAGGATGCGCCTATATTCATGCCGATAACGATAGCTTTTTGGGATAATCCCTTTTCTTCCCTGAACTTATCTACGGCATTTTGAATATTCTCTGGAATATAAAATGATAATTTCTTATCCTTGCCCCTTGCCCCTTGCCCCTTGCCCCTTAAAATCGCTTCAATCAATTTTAAATAATATTCTACCTGGTGTATTCGAGGACTTTTTCTCGACGGCACCGGAATCTTTTTTGTGAGCAGAAACCCTCTCATATCTTTGTTAAATCCAATCATTTCTTTTGCGCCTGCAAGATACATTGCGAGGGCGGATTCAAAGGAATTTGTCAGCAGTATTGCAAAGTCAAAGTTTTTCCCTTCCAATCCCCTGTAAAACCTCAGCCTTTCGATTACGGACATTGCATCCGGCTTAAAGGATATAATCTCGTTTATATCGGGATTTCCTTCCAGTAAAGGGCTCAAGCTCGATTTTATCAGAACGGATATATTGGAAGACGGGAACGCCTCTCTAACAGCAGATATAGAAGGCATAGCCAGCATCACATCCCCAATCCAATTCGGACATCGTATTAGTATTTTTTTTATATCCTTTAATCTTTTCATCCAAGGTTATCCAATATTTTAAGGAATGTATCAATACGAACAATCTTTATTTTCTCATATTCTCTAATTGATAGAAGGTCTTCATCTCCGCTGATAATAAAATCTACATTTGCAGCAACTGCACATTCTATAAATTTGTTGTCATGCGGGTCGCGGCAAATCTCAACCTTTTGGGATGGAGTAATAATTGTAGCATCGGAAAGGATGTTTAAAATATCCGATATGCTTATAATGCCGGAAGGGTCATATTTTTTCTTTAAGCCGGAACGATGCAAAACATCAAGCAGTTCTTTTAGAATATCTGCCGAAACAAACAATTCATATTCATCAATCCGTTTTATGATTTCTGAATTATACCCTGCTGGTTTAATTAAAGCACGAACGAAAATGACCGTATCTATAACAGCCTTAATCATTCTCAGTCCTGATTTTCCTTATAGCATCTTTTATATCCTTTTCTATCTCTTCATCCTCATATCTTCGAGCCTCTTTCCTTGCAGGCAGATAAAGGGTATAGAGACGCTTCAGCCAGTGTTCTTTATGGCGAACCGCTTCTCTGATTCTCTCTTTCTCTGTATCTGGAAGCTGCTTAATAATATCAATCAGTGTATCGGAATCGATTTCGATTGCAACCTTTGACATGACTATACCATCCTTTTTACAAAACAATATCAAAAAAATCTTTATGAGTCAAAAGGTTTGTTTTTTTGTCGGTAATTTAATCCCAAATTGAGACTGCTGAAAAACACTCAAAAACTGTCATTGCGACCCCCTGAATGATTCAATCAGGGGGGAAGCAATCTCGTTTCTATATATGTCAATAGGTTATAGATTGCGGAGCCTGTTCCGAGCGAAGCGAGGAATCTCTTGCTTAGAGTTTGCTTCGGCTTTGCCTCGCAACCGCTATCGCTCCTCGCAATGACAACAAAAAAGGACTTTTTCAGGTCTCTCAAATTATGCGTCAGTTTTCTAAAACCGACAAGAAGTAAATATTTCCCAAAAATAGACATTGAGAGTTGTCATTCCGAGCAAAGCGAGGAATCTTGCTGTTTTTCATAAAAGATTTCTCACACCCTTTGGGTGTTCGA
>CAYMMR010000283.1:0-3641 GCA_964391545.1 uncultured Nitrospinota bacterium
ACAGGTCCCGAGCCTGCCGAAGGGTCGAAATTTTTGTCAATAAGGTGGGCGATGACCTCCGTATCCGTTTCGGATATGAATCTCCTCCCATCTTTTAAAAGAGATTCTTTAAGCGCGAGATAGTTCTCGACAATGCCGTTATGAACAATAGCTACTTTTCCGGCAATGTGAGGATGGGCATTTTCTTCGGTAGGCTTGCCGTGTGTAGCCCAGCGGGTATGCCCTATGCCTATGTTTCCGGCAAACGGCTCGTTTCTGAGACTCTCCTTCAGAATCTCTATATTACCGACCTTTTTTCTCGATATGAGGGCGCTGTTGTGTATAACCGCTATCCCTGTGGAATCGTAGCCCCTGTATTCGAGCCTTTTCAGCGTATCGAGCAGTATGGGGACGGCGTTCTGTCCGCCTATGTAACCGACTATTCCTGACATAGATAAAGAAAAAGAAAAAAATTTAATTTCACCGCAAAGACGCAGAGGCGCAGAGAAAAACAAGAAACAAGAAGTAAGAAGCTGGAAGCAAGATTTTTTTCTTGCCTCTTTTTTTAATCTTTTTCCTTTCTCTGTATCTCTGCGCCTCTGCGGTTTATAATTTCTTCCGCCTCTTTCAGTTCCTCCGGCGTATTTATACCCATAATCTCATGCGGGTCATTTGCCGTCAATGTCTCTATTTTAAGAGAGGATTTGAAGGCAAGACTCGCTGCATCCGTAAGATAATATTCCTGCTGGACATTATTTTTATCTATCCTTTTCAGTGAATCGAACAAAAAATATTTTTTAAAACAGTATATCCCGGAATTTATCTCGGATATTTTTTTTATTTCTATGGGGGCGTCCTTTTCTTCGACAATATTTACGGCCTTTCCTGCGCCGTTTCTCACTATTCTGCCATATCCTGTCGGATTATCCACCATTGCAGTCAGGATAGTAACGGCTGCATTGGAATCCTTATGGATTTTTATAAGCCTGCGGACAGTTTCCAATCGTAAAAGGGGGACATCTCCAGAAAGTATAAGGATATTACCGTGAAAATCTTTAAGAGCATCTTCGGTCTGCTTGACTGCATGACCTGTCCCCAATTGCTCCTTTTGCTCTACAAACTCTATTTTATCCTTTGCCCCTATATCCTTGCCCCTTGCCCATTCTTTTACTTTCTCGGACCCATGACCTATTACAGCCACTATCTTATCCGGATTTAATTCAACAGCAAGAGCTATTGCATAACTCAATAACGGCTTGCCATTTAGTGAATGAAGGACTTTTGGGAGGGGAGACTTCATCCTCTTCCCCTTCCCCGCCGCCAGAATTACGACCGATAAATTGTCCATTGTATGGAATTATAAACCACACGCACAAAGAGAACAAAGACTTGAACACGAATTACACAAATAATAAAATAAGCAGAATACAGAAGAGAAACAATTTTTGTTTTTATTCTGACTCCTGACTCCTGTATTCTGAATTCTGTTTATTCGTGCCATTCGTTCATTCGTGTAATTCGTGTTCTAATGTTTTTTCTTTGCGTCTGGTGGTGAAATCAGGTTTTTCCTCACGAAGACAATCTTCCCTTCAGCAATTCGTCCACAACTGACGGATCTGCGAGGGTGCTTGTATCTCCGAGGTCATGGACATCGCCGCATGCGATCTTTCTTAAAACCCTTCTCATGATTTTGCCGCTCCTTGTTTTAGGCAGTCCCGGCGCAAACTGAAGCATATCGGGCGTTGCGATTGGTCCTATAACCGATCTGACATGTCCGGTAAGTATCTTCTTAATATCCTCCGAGGGCTTATGGTCTTCTTTGAGGGTTACGAAGGCATATATCCCCTCCCCCTTAATATCATGCGGAAATCCGACTACTGCCGCTTCTGCAACAGCCTCATGGCTTACCAGCGCCGATTCAACCTCTGCAGTGCCGAGCCTGTGTCCCGATACATTTACAACATCGTCTATCCTCCCCATCAGCCAGTAATCACCGTCTTCGTCAATCCTTGCGCCGTCTCCGGTCAGGTATTTCCCGGGGAATTTCGAAAAATATATTTCCCTGACCTGTTTATTTTCAGGGTCTCCATAAGTCCCCCTCAATATTCCCGGCCAGGGTTTCTCGATGACAAGGTATCCGCCTTCATGGATGCCTGCGGGAGAGCCGTCTTCCTTTAGAATTGCAGGCGCTATTCCAAAAAACGGCTTTGTTGCCGAGCCGGGCTTCAAAGTTATTGCCCCGGGCAGGGGGGTAATAAGTATGCCCCCTGTCTCTGTCTGCCACCATGTATCAACTATCGGAAGCCTGCCCCTCCCTGCATGAGTGTGATACCACATCCATGCCTCAGGATTTATAGGCTCTCCCACGGTCCCAAGCACTTTTAATGAAGACAGGTCGCGGCTTGAAACCCAAGCCTCCCCTTCTCTCATCAGCGCCCTTATTGCAGTAGGCGCTGTGTAAAATATATTCACCTTATGCTTATCAACAATATCCCAGAATCTTCCCGGGTTAGGATATGTGGGAATCCCCTCAAACATAAGACTTGTCGCTCCGCTGCTCAAAGGCCCATACACAATATAGCTGTGTCCAGTAACCCATCCTATGTCCGCGGTGCAGAAGTGAATGTCTTCATCGTGATAATCGAATATCCATTTGAATGTGAGGTTAGTAAATAGCAGATACCCCCCTGTCGTGTGGAGGACGCCCTTTGGCTTTCCTGTCGAGCCGGATGTATAAAGGATAAAAAGCGGGTCTTCCGCATCCATCCATTCGGGCTCGCAATAATTTTTAATATCTGCGGAATTAATCTCATTGTGCCACCAAAAATCTCTCTTCGGAGACATATCAACAACGCCGTCGCTTCTTTTTACTACGATTAACTTTTCAACCGAAGGACATTCCTGAATCGCCGCATCTACATTCGTTTTAAGCGGAACCAATCTCCCGCCCCTGATACCCTTATCCGCTGTGATTACAAGCCTTGCCTTACAGTCCTGAATCCTGTTTCTTAAAGACTGGGCGCTGAATCCTCCGAAGACAACGCTGTGAATCGCGCCTATCCTTGCGCAGGCAAGCATCGAGATTGCAAGCTCCGGTATCATGGGGAGGTAGATTGTTACCCTGTCCCCTTTTGCAATCCCGTGTTTTTTAAGGACATTTGCGAACCTGTTGACCTCGTAGTAAAGCTGTTGATAGGTATATGTCTTATAACTGCCGTCATCCGCCTCCCATATCAGCGCAGCCTTATTTCTTACCGGAGTGTTTATAAACCTGTCCAGGCAGTTGTAGGATACATTAAGCTTTCCCCCTATAAACCATTTTACTTCCGGTTTTTCAAAATTCCATTCAAGAACCTTATCCCATTTTTTGAACCATGTTATATGTTCCTCCGCCATCTCCGACCAAAAATCTTCCGGGTCTTCTATGGATTTTTTGTATAATTTTTCGTATTCCTCGATGCTCTTGATATAAGCCCTTTTGCTTAATTCCTTTGGCGGCGGGAATACCCTTTCCTCCGCAAGCAATACATCAATAGCCTCTTTTGACATATCTCATTCCTCCGTTCATGTAAAGGAAATTATAAAAATTTGCCGCGGACGGACACGGACTTAATTAGTTCACACTGAAAAATGACCTTTTTTTCACTTCCGTTATTTTTTCT
>CAYMMR010000284.1:0-3638 GCA_964391545.1 uncultured Nitrospinota bacterium
GCCAACGAGTATCTGTCCGAGCCTGCCGCCGCTCTTTTTCTGAACAGCCAGGGCCTCATCGAGCTGAAACTTTGTAATCTGCCCGTCCTTTCTAAGCAGGTCTCCGAGTTTTTCGGATTTGACCTCGTCCCTGACCGTTTTCTTAAAGCTCGATTTTTTTTCAGCTACATCTACCATAGATACTTTGCCTCCAAGGGTTATTATAAAACAAGATGTCGAGATGTCAAGTCTTGATTTCCCTTTTAATTGTGATATATTAAAATACCATGTCGCTGCTGGATATTATCAAGGGTAGGAGGAGTGTCAGGGAGTTTAAAAATAGAGAAATACCGGATGATGTTATTGCCAAATTGATAGATGCGATAATATGGGCTCCCAGCGCCGGTGATCTTCAGTCGTTGTTATAGTCCCTATAGGTTATCCTGACGAAAAACCATCTCCACCGGAGAGGGTGTCGAGAGAAAAGGCAATAAAGATTCTAAAGTAAGTTACAAGATACAAGATACAAGTTACAGGTAAAGATTTAAACTTGCATCTTTAATCTTGCAACTTTTAGTTTTATGGCTATATCAAAATACCTGTTAGTTTTTCTTGTCGCACTTATAAGCTCTTTAATATTAACCCCCTTCGTAAAGATTTTGGCTGCAAGGTTCGGGAAGGTGGCGGATGTGAGAGGAGATAGGTGGCATAAAAAACCTACGCCGCTTTTAGGCGGAATTGCTATCTGGGCTTCATGGCTGATTATTGCCGTCCTTTTTACTCCGGATTTTCAGCATAAACTGCCCTTTATACTGGGCGCTACCGCCATCTTTATCCTCGGACTTATTGATGATATTGTAACATTAAATCCCCAGATAAAACTCGTAGGGCAGATTATAATCGCCTCTCTTCTTATTGCATCGGGCGTAATCATAGAGATTATACCCTATCCTGTTATAAGCATTCCCCTTACTATCCTATGGCTCGTTGGAATAACGAACTCATTTAACCTGCTGGACAATATGGATGGGCTGTCGGCAGGTATTGCGGCTATTGTATCGCTTTCTTTCGGGATATTTTCGATTCAATCCGGCGATATCGGCGCTGCCATGTCGGCATTTACATTGGCAGGGGCAGCTGTCGGTTTTCTTGTTTACAATTTTAATCCCGCAAAGATATTCATGGGCGACTGCGGCAGTATGTTCCTCGGATTTACCCTTGCATCCCTGACAATACTGAAGACATGGAGGGAGGCATCGAATCTTGTAGCCACCTTAATAGTCCCCCTCCTCATTTTAGGCATTCCTATATTTGACACGACTTTCGTAACCCTGACGAGAAAATTGAGAGGAACGCCAATATCTCAGGGTGGAAGGGACCATATATCCCATAGGCTCGTAGCACTCGGTTTAAGCGAGAGGCAGGTAGTATTGGTATTGTATGGATTTTCAATTATTTTTGCCTCGTCCGCCCTCTATTTCAGCATAAATCCTTTCATAATGATGGTGGTAGCGGCGCTCTCTGCAGTAGGGCTCTATATATTTGGCACTTTTCTGGGAGATGAAAAGGCATACTTAAAAAAGGGCGGCGAGATGGAAGTAATAATCGCAAAAAGGCAGTATCGCAAATCGGAAATCCCCTTAAGCAGAAGAAGAATAGCAGAGATGATAATGGACCTTATCCTTATCTCCGCCGCATATTTCTCCGCCTATCTGATCAGGTTCGAGGGGAAAATGATAAATCCGAATATGACCTTTTTCATAAACACGCTCCCCTGGGTTGTAATCGTGAAATTTACATCCTTTTACTACTTCGGCATATATCAAAGTTTGTGGAGATATGTGGGCATAAGGGATATGATGGCAGTAATCAAGGGCGCAACATTGAGCGGTCTTATTATCATGACGGGCATTGTAATGACAGTCCGTTTTCAGGAATACTCGAGAGCGGTTTTTATGATAGATTGGATGCTCACCATAGGGATGATAGGCGGGAGCAGGCTTGCCATAAGGATATTAAAGGAATATATGGCGGATTATCAGAAGGATGACGGTAAAAGGGTGGTTATTATCGGCGCGGGAGATGCAGGGGAATTGGTTTTAAGGGAGATAAGGAATAACCATAAAATCAACTTTAATGTGGTGGGATTTATAGATGACGACCCTCTAAAACAGAAATACAGAATTCATGGAATACCTGTGCTTGGAAAGACGGAAAATTTATCGGAGATAAAACAAAAATACATTGTCGAGGACGCAATCATTGCCATCCCCTCCGCATCGCAGGAGGCAATGAATAGAATCGTAAATAAATGTAAAAATGCAGGCCTCGAGATCAGAACACTGCCGGCAATAAAAGGTTTTATGGAAGTTGTCAGGTTGAATTAAAACTCGACAATCTTTACATCCGCTGTTTTCCTTAAATTTGCTATATACTCTGTCAGCTTTTTATTTATCTCCATTGACTTTAAAAAGCTTTTTAACTTGTCCTGAACCTCGGTAAGAGGGATAGTCCTCGCTGGCTTCCTGTCCGTTAATTTTATTATATGGTAGCCAAAATCAGTCTCCACGACATCGCTTATCTCATTTTTCTTTAGACCGAAGGCCGCCTTTTCAAACGGAGGCACCATCATGCCCTTGCTGAAAAATCCGAGGTCTCCGCCGTTATGTCCGCTGCCGGGGTCATCCGAATTTTCTTTTGCAAGCTTTGCAAAATCCTCGCCCTTCTTCGCTTTTTTTAACAAATCTTCGATCTTTTTCTTCGCCGCCTCTTTTACATCCTTTCCAGCGCCCTTATCTACCTTTACAAGAATATGGCTTGCCTTCACAGACTCATCTTCCAAAAACTGGGAGGAATTGTTTTTGTAATATTCGCTTACCGTCTTTTCGTCAATGGAAATTTTCCCTTCTATCTCGCTTTTAACCAGCCTGTTTATGTGCATTGCCTTCCTTATATCTGCTTTTACATCATCCATGGTCATATTCTGAGATTTTATCATCTGGTTAAAATGGTCGGCGCTCGGAAACTTCGCCTTGATAGCATCGATCTCCTTGCCGAGTTCATCGTCGGATACCTTTATCCCTATCTTATTGCTATTCTGGATAAGAAGCTCTCTGCTTACCATATCCTCGATAATGCTCTTATTTATATCCTTTGCATGTCCTTCGGGGAATTGCTGTCCCATCATGGAGAGTCTTCTCTTATAGCTCTGCAGCGATTTGTCGAACTCCGAGCCGCTGATTTTAACCCCGTTCACGGTTGCCACCGTATCGGGAATTTTTTCTCCCTTTTCCGAAGCCGCCGCACCTGTCTTTTCTTTGCCTTTTCCATTTTCGGCAAAACCGTTTTGATTAAATATTAAAACACTCCCCGCAGTCAGGACAACCAACGCAAATCTTAAAACCGATTCTTTATTCACAAATTTCTCCTTTCATATTTTGAGGTTATGATCCATATTTTTAAATTATATATTAAACCTCGGAGGAAATGCAAAATTAATTTCAAATTGAAAATAGCCGCTGCATAGCATATAATTAATTTCTGGTGAAAAATGATTTTTTTGAACGACTTTTTACTTTTTCCTTTTGTTCCTTAATGAAGAATTTCAAATAAATAGAGCAAAAGAAAAAATAACGGAAGTGAAAAAAATATCATTTTTC
>CAYMMR010000285.1:0-3629 GCA_964391545.1 uncultured Nitrospinota bacterium
AATACGATTTGGCGCAGAAAACAGCGAGAATACCGGAAAAGGCGGCAGAGGCAAAATAGTCTAAGAGTCTAAAAGGTAACGAATTAGATTCTTCGCTACGCTCGGAATGACACTTCTGCTATTATTTGTCATTCTGAAGGAGCGAAGCGACTGAAGAATCTCGACATTGAAATTTCTATACATAAATTTAGAACATAATAAGGAGGGAAATGATGAAAAGAATTTTTCTGTCTATGTTTTTACTGGTTACTGTTTACTGCCTGCTGATTACTGCAGCTTATGCAGGAGAGATACCTGCAAAGCCAAAAATCCCTAACACACATCAGGCAATCGAGGCTGGAAAGAAGATATATTTCAAGAGGTGCAGTTTCTGCCACGGACTTACTGGAGGCGGCGACGGTCCGGTTGCAGAGCTTTTAAGTCCAAGACCGAGGAATTTTCAGACAGGATTATTCAAATTCCGCTCTACGGAGAGCGGGGCATTGCCGACAGACGAGGATATGTTTTTTATTATATCTCATGGAATAAAAGGGACTGCTATGGAGAGCTTCGATATCGATAAGAAAAAGAGCGGTCTTTCGGAAGAGGAAAGGTGGCAGGTAATATACTTTATCCAGACCCTCTCCGATATGTGGAAGGACGACGAAGAATTCAAAAACAGCAAAGACCCGGATGACCAAAAAGACTACCGCTATAATAAGATTATAAAGATAGGAGAGCCTCCTCCATTCTCAAAGGAAATCGTAGAAAAAGGGAAAGAGGTTTATAAAAACTCTAAATGCTGGGAATGCCACGGAATGGACGGCAGAGGAGACGGGAAATCCGCCCCTACCTTAAAAGATGATTGGAAATTCTCTATTCGTCCGAGGAATTTAACGAAGCCGTGGACATATAAGGGCGGGGATGATGTAAAGGATATATTCTTCAAATTTACTACAGGACTGAACGGAACGCCGATGCCCTCTTTTAAGCTTACAGTTCCCGATGAAGACAGGTGGGCATTGTCCCATTATGTAAAATCGCTTCATTATCAGCCAAAGGACAGCATTATTTTAAAATCGAAATTTATAAAAGAGGAGATTCCTTCCGACCCGAACGACCCAAAGTGGAATGAAGCGGAGAATATAGATATGAGGCTTACCGGTCAGGTATTGGTTAAGCCCCGGTGGCAGAATTTTTCAATAGATATGGTAACCGTGAGGTCATTTTATAACGATAAAGAGATTGGCTTTCAATTGACATGGGATGACCCTTTTAAAGATATACTCCATGAAGGTAAAGAGGAGATGCACCAGACCTATACGGATTCACCAACCCAAAATGGAATTATTAAGACTTATGTGGAGATATACTCACCCGATTATAAACCCAATAATTTTAGGGATGCGGCTGCGCTTAAATCGAGGGATGCAATTGCCCTTCAATTTCCTGCGAAGCTATTAGAAGGGACGGAAAAACCGCATTTCCTTAATGGAAGCGCAGGTAAGCCGGTAAACCTCTGGTATTGGAGGGGAGATTATAACGAAGACACATCGAAGGGGAGACCTGTTATAGAGCTTACATCCACTGACTTTAAAAACCCTTTTAACATTCATCCCGATAACAGCCAGAAGGTGGATGGAAAGGCAGTATTCAAAGACGGGCAGTGGAGGCTCGTTATGAAGAGACTCCTGACTACGGACGATAAAGCCGACACCCAGTTTGTAAAAGGAAAATTTATCCCGATGGCGGTAAATGCCTGGGACGGCTCGAATGGCGAATCAGGGATGAGCAAATCGCTCTCGTCATGGCATTATGTCATATTGGAAACACCGGTTCCTGCTAAAGTTTATCTCTATACTCTGCTCTCCATAATTGGTATAGGGGCTGTCGAATTCGTCCTCGTAAAAAAGGCAGGAAGAAAAAATTGATTTTAGACAGGATAAAAAATACCAAAAATTTAATTCTGTCCATGCTGTTCATCCTGTTTAAATCTAAATATTTAGAAATTTCAATACCAACCCTCACCCCTCCCCTCTTGCTTCAGGGGAGAGGGTTAAGGTGAACCGTAAGAATATGTCAATCAAGCAAAAGTTCATTGCCCAATTTATCGTGATTATGATTTTCCTGTGTATAGGTGGTCTCTTTATATACTCGAAGATTACTGCGGTAAAAGAAAATTGGGCAAGTTACCTCGATCGGATTGCAAAACGGCAGGAATACCTTTTAACCATCAAATCAGGGTTCGGCTACGGCGGCGTTATTCATAACTTTAAAAACCTCGTTCTCAGGGGACCTCAAAAATACAGAGAAAAATTCGAGGCAGACTACAATATAATCGAAGGTGCCCTTAAAAACTACTCTTCTTTAAAAAACCTGTCGGAAACCGAGAGGCAGTCTCTTCTGGTCATACACGGAACACTAAATAAGTATAAAAATGCAGTGTCTGTTTCTGAAGCCCTGCATGCAAAGAAAGAGACCATAGAAGTAATAGATAAAGCTGTGAAAATAGACGATTCGCCGGCATTAAAATCCTTCGATGTGTTAAACGAGGAATATCGAAAATTGACATCGCAAAGGAACGAGCTAATGTCCGCATCTATCGGGGCAGCGCTGATAGTTATGATTATTACCGTTTCTGCGACGCTCGTGGCAGTTATATTTATCAATTTTATCGTGGGGAAAAGCGTTACAGCTCCGATAAGCGATGTCGTTGCAATGCTTAAAGATATAGCTACAGGCGAAGGGGATTTAACAAAGAGGCTTAATCTTCGGCAGAAGGACGAGATCGGAGAATTATCACGCTGGTTCGACACCTTCGTAGAAAAAATACATGACATCGTGGTTAAGATTCATCGTACAGCCTTTAATGTCGCATCGGCATCGGAAGAGATAGCAGCATCCATCCAGCAGGTATCGGCTACAAGCGCAGAAATGGCAAAAGGAGCGGAGACGCAGCTCTCTGCAGAGAAGAATCGAACGCTTCCATAGAAAGGATGGGCAGGACGATTAAAGAAGTGGCAGAGAGCGCAGTAAAGGCAAGCAGCATATCATCTAATGCAAACGAGCAGGCAGTAAAAGGAGGAGAGGCAGTCAGCCAGACCATAGATGCAATGAAGAAAATAGAAGAGAGCAGTAAAAAGATGGAGACCATAACCGGGGTTATAACCGACATAGCCAACCAGACCAACCTCCTCGCATTAAATGCGGCAATAGAAGCAGCAAAGGCAGGAGAGCAGGGAAAGGGATTCGCAGTCGTGGCAGAGGAAGTGAGGAAGCTTGCCGAGAGGAGCGGGGAGTCAACCAAAGAGATAACCAAGCTTATAAAAGAGAGCACGGAGAGGGTAGGTCATGGAACCGAGGTAGCCAATGAAGCAGGGGAATCGCTGAACAAGATAATCGGAGGAGTAAAAGAGACCACATCGTTAGTCGAGCTCATAAGCAGCGCTGCGGAGGAGCAGGGCGCCGGAGCGGATGAAGTGAAGAAGGCTATAGACGAGTTATCGAGAATAAGCGAGCAGAATTCATCGGCAACCGAGGAATTATCGTCTACGACAGGCGAATTATCGAAGGCAGCGGATGAATTATCCGGTATGGCGGATGAACTGAATCACATAGTAAGCCAGTTCAAGATAGATAAAGGATAAGAA
>CAYMMR010000286.1:0-3629 GCA_964391545.1 uncultured Nitrospinota bacterium
CCCCCCAACCCCCTTTATTAAGGGGGAATATTGTAATTTGCTGAATAGTTACAATAAAACAAAAGAAAAAGTAACGGAAGTGAAAAAAAGGTCATTTTTCAGTGTGAACTAATTATTATGACAGGCATTTTATACATAGTCAGCACACCTATAGGGAATCTCGAGGATATTACATTAAGGGCTTTGAGGGTTTTGAAAGAGGTTGATTCGATAGCGGCTGAGGACACAAGAAGGACAAAGGCTCTGCTTACCCGCTATGGAATATCGAAACCGCTAACGAGCTACTTCAGTCACAACGAAAAAGAGAAGGGCGAGTATCTACTAAATAAGCTAAAAAATGGAGAAAATATAGCGCTCGTTTCGGATGCAGGGACGCCGGGCATATCGGACCCTGCCTATTCACTGATAAAACTATCTTTAGAAAATAATATAGAAGTCCGTCCTATTCCCGGTCCTGCAGGGGCTATTACAGCGCTGTCCGTATCTGGACTCCCTACCGATAAATTTATATTCGAGGGGTTTCTGCCAAAAAAATCTGGAAAAAGATTAAAAAGATTGGAATCCTTTAGGAATGAAGATAGAACCATTATAATATATGAATCGCCTTATAGAATCCTCGCCACTTTACAGGAGATAAAGGATATACTCGGCAACAGGCATGTAGCAGCGGGAAGAGAAATGACAAAGGTTTATGAAGAGGTAATACGGGGGAGAGTAGATGAGGTTATACAAAAACTGGATGGGAGGAAAATAAAAGGCGAGATAACATTGATTATAGGTGGTAAAACAATTTAACTGCGCGAGGACAGCTTAAACCTCGAAATAATTGCCTTCAGGTCGTTCAGCATACCGCTCAGCTCTTTTATCCCGGCGAATGAGTTATCCGCATAAGATGCGGTATTCTTGCAGACATTCGAAATATCCTCGATATTCTTCGATACTTCTTCGCTTGCGGCAGACTGCTCCTCTGCAGCAGTGGCAATTGCATTAATCATATTAGAGACATTATCCGTCATCGATATTATTGATTTAAGAGCATCCCCCGCCTCTCTCGCAAGAGAGACTCCGCTCTCTACCTCTTTTGTCGCCTTATTCATATCCTCGACAGCCTCTTTTGTATCATGCTGTATCTTTTTTATCATTTCTGCGATTTCCTTCGTAGCCTTTGTCGTCCGCTCCGCAAGCTTTCTTACTTCATCCGCAACGACCGCAAAACCGCGCCCCTGTTCTCCTGCGCGGGCCGCCTCTATCGCTGCATTCAGGGCAAGGAGATTCGTCTGGTCTGCAATGTCGTCAATTACCGAAATAATCCTGCCTATCTGGTCCGAGCTTTGTCCGAGGGCAGTTACGACCTCCGATGTCTTTTTTACGGATATTGCAATATCCTCCATCCCCTTTGTCGTCTTCTGGACTATCTCTCCGCCCTTCGAGGCGGCATCCACCGTATTTTTAGAGGATTCCACGGCATTGGTGGTATTCTTTGCTATATCGAGGATTGTTGTGGACATCTCTTCCATCGTCGTTGCAACCTGAGTTGCGCTCGAGCTCTGCGTATTAGAGCCCTCCGATGTCTTTTTTGCGGTCTCCGCCAGACGCTCCATAGTGTGTCCGATGGATGCGATATCGTCTGCGATATTTTTGACCATACCCTGAAGCTTATCTATGAATACATTGAACCATCCGACCATCTCTCCGATTTCGTCTTCACGGACACTCGTAATCCTCTGTGTGAGGTCTCCCTCCCCTTCGGCTATATCCTTTACGGATTTCGTAACATTCTCTATAGGTTTTATCACCTTGCTTTTAAGAATGTATGCAAGGAGGACAATCATAACGACAATGCTAAAAAGGAACAAAACTATTATCTCATTTCGATTGGATGACAGCGCTGCGTCAACGCTCTTCATCGAGCTCTTGATAAGGACTATGCCTCTAACAGGATTTTTATCGTAAGAATGGCAGGTGTCGCAGGTCTCGTTCTTCTCGATGGGCATTAACTGGATGAAAGAGCCGTCTTCGATGTAATCGGCCCGCTCCCCGGATATCGCCCTCTGAAAATCCGCATTATCCGGGCTAAAAATTCTGAATGAATCGTTTTCTTTTTCCTCGACAGTTTCGCTCTGGTCTTCGACCTTCTTTTGCGTAGATTTATCTTTAAACGCCTCTATACCGGAATGGCGAATAATCCTTATGTCTTCTATTTCGCCCAGAAGCCCCTTTTGCCTTTCAATCATTGACTTCAACTCCTCGATCTCGTTTCTCCCCATATAGTCCTGAATGGTATCAGCAAGACTTGTTGACAACACTGTAATCAAGCGCCTGTTTTCCGCCGTGAAGTCGGAGTTCCCCTTTCTTATAACGAGTATGCCGGTTATGATGTTGATTATAAGAAGCGTTCCGCCCATCAGGATTAGAGTAGTGACAATAAGACCCTTTGACTTTTTCATATCTGCCTCACGGATTGCAATACAGCAAAACTTTATCTCTTATCTCCCTGTTTGTCAACAGCAAAATCAGGTAAGTATTAGAAAAAGGCTAAAGAGCAATACGGCATTGCATAAAACTTTGTTTTATTGTAATATTTAGATATATATTTATTTGGGAGGAGATCTTAAAATGATTATTGTTATGAGACACGGCGCTACGAAACAGGAAATTGACGATGTGGTGGAAAAGGTAAAGAAACTCGGATACGAGCCTCATTTAATGGCTGGAGTAGAAAAAACAATTATTGCTGCAGTAGGAGATGAAAGGGGGAAGGCGAGGCTCCAGTCTCTTGAATCTATGCACGGCGTAGAGGATGTAGTTCCGATATTAAAACCCTATAAATTGGCGAGCAGAGAGGTCAAAACCGAGAATACTGTTATTACGGTTAAGGGGGTAAAGATTGGCGGTGAGAAGATTGTTGTTATAGCGGGACCATGTTCTGTCGAGAGCAGGGAGCAATTGATCGAGACAGCAAAGGGTGTGAAAGAGGCAGGAGCAGATATTTTAAGGGGCGGGGCATTTAAACCGAGGACATCGCCCTATGACTTCCAGGGGCTTGAAGAGGAGGGGTTAAAACTTTTGTCTGAGGCAAGAGCTGCAACAGGCCTGCCGATTATAACGGAGGTAATGAACCCGATGGATGTAGATTTAATAGTAAAGTATTCTGATATACTTCAAGTCGGGGCAAGAAATGTCCAAAACTTCGCACTGCTCAGAGACCTGGGACAGGTAAAAAAACCGATACTCTTAAAAAGAGGAATGATGACTACAATTAAAGAATTCCTTATGTCTGCCGAATATATCCTATCAGAGGGGAATAAAGAGGTAATACTATGTGAAAGAGGGATAAGGACATTTGAGACAGCTACAAGGAATACACTTGATTTAAGCTGTATCCCGGTCTTAAGAAAAGAGACACACCTTCCTATAATTGTTGACCCAAGCCATGCTGTAGGACACTGGGAGTATGTTGCACCGATGGCAAAGGCAGCCGTTGCGGCAGGTGCTGACGGCCTGATGATAGAGGTCCACTCCTGTCCTGAAGAGGCATATTCAGATGGTCCACAATCCCTGAAACCCACAAAATTTGCAAAACTGATGGAAGAACTGAAACCCTTCATAAAGGCTGCAGGGAGGAAGTA
>CAYMMR010000287.1:0-3609 GCA_964391545.1 uncultured Nitrospinota bacterium
GAGTAAATTCTTAACACTTAACACTTAACACTTAACACTTAACACTTAACACTTATTATGGCGGAATTAGACGATAAAGAACAGCGAACGGAAGAGGCTACCGAGAAGCGTAAAAGGGAAGCCAGAGAAAAGGGCAGATTTGCGCAAAGCCGGGAACTGACATCGGTATTCGTCCTGATGGGGAGCCTTTTCACCTTTTATTTTTTCGGGGCTTATACAGTAAATAAACTCTCTCTATTTATGAGAGGGATTTTAATGGAGTCGGCATCCTTCGGCATAAACAGCTTGAATGCCTATTCTTTTATGTTTCACATAATGAAGGAGTCGGTAGTTATTATGCTCCCTCTTATGTCGGTCATACTAATCGCAGGCGTAACTGCAAACATCGTCCAGGCAGGTGGAATCATATTTTCTCTTGAGCCTATTACTCCAAAATTCTCTAAGATAGACCCGTTAAAAGGCTTCGGCAGGATATTATCGAAACAGTCGTTTGCAGAGTTGCTCAAATCTCTATTTAAAATAAGCATTGTCGGCTATATAGCGTATATCACGGTAAAAGGCGAGTTCGACCATATCCCTTCTCTTATGGATATGGAGAACGGCCAGATATTTTTATACATCTCCCAAATCTCTTTTAAAATAATATTCCGCACCTTTCTCGTTCTTATAATACTTGCGGCAGTAGACTACGGGTTTCAGAAATGGACTTTCGAGGAAAGTTTAAAAATGACAAAACAGGAGATAAAAGACGAGAGAAAGGATATCGAAGGGGACCCGAGAACCAAGGCAAGGATAAGGAGCGTTCAATTGCAGGTTGCAAGAAAGAGGATGATGGCAGCGGTGCCAAAGGCGGATGTGGTTATAACAAACCCTACGCACCTCGCCATAGCCATTCGATATGACAGGGAAAAGATGATGGCTCCGGAGGTTATAGCAAAGGGCGCGGGTTTTATTGCAGAGAAGATAAAGGATATTGCAAGAAAATCCGGCATACCGATAGTCGAAGACAAGCCTGTTGCAAGAATGCTTTACAAGACAGTGGATATCGGCGGGGCAATACCTGCCACGCTATATAAAGCAGTAGCCGAGATACTGGCGTATGTGTATAGACTAAAAAGGTAAAGGTTGAGGTAAAGGTAAAAAACCTAAATCTTAACCTCTACCTTTACCTTTACCTTATATTTTATGGCAAATACAAAGGCAGTTCCTGAATTCACAAAATACAGCGATGCGGCAATAGCCGCTGCAGTAGTGGGGATACTGATAGTTATGATTATACCGCTCCCCACGATAATGCTGGATATGCTGTTATCGCTAAGCATAACGCTCGCAATTATAATACTGTTAGTGGCAATGTATATACTCCAGCCTCTGGAATTTTCCGTATTTCCGTCTCTGCTTCTGGTGGTTACACTCTACAGGCTCTCGCTGAATGTTGCCTCAACGAGAATAATACTTCTGCATGGAAGCGAAGGTCCCGCAGCAGCAGGAGAGGTTATAAAATCCTTCGGGCAGTTTGTTGTAGGCGGAAATTATGTGGTAGGCGCCGTCATATTTTTAATCCTCGTGTTAATAAACTTTGTAGTTATCACAAAAGGCACTGTAAGGACATCCGAAGTGGCGGCAAGGTTTACCCTCGATGCCATCCCGGGCAAGCAGATGAGTATCGATGCGGATTTGAATGCAGGGATAATAGACGAGAAGGGGGCAAGGGATAGGAGAAGAAAATTAGAGCAAGAAGCGGATTTCTACGGGGCAATGGACGGCGCAATAAGATTTGTCAGGGGGGATGCTATAGCAGGCATAATCATTACAATAATAAATGTGCTCGGAGGTTTTTCCATAGGTGTTCTACAGCAGGGGATGGATATTACAGAGGCGGCGCAGGTCTATACTCTCCTTACCATAGGCGACGGTCTTGTAGCACAGATACCGGCTCTTGTCGTTTCTACTGCCGCGGGTATAGTGGTTACGAGGGCTGCGGCAGAAGAAAATATGGGGAGGGAGATTTCAAAGCAGCTTTTATTCCACCCAAGGGCATTTATGATTGCATCGGTAATACTGTTTTTCTTTGCAATGATTCCAGGGCTGCCTCATATGGCTTTTATAATTCTCGGCTTGATTGCAGGAGGCATAGCCTATGTTACGCTTCAGACTCAAAAGGAGGCTGTAAAGGAGGAAAAGAGAAAGGAAGACGAGGCAAAGGCAAAAGCGCCTGTCGCCGAAAAGGTGGAGTCTCTCCTGCCCCTCGATATGCTCGAACTCGAAGTCGGCTACGAGCTCATACCTCTGGTCGATGCAGAGCAGGATGGAGACCTATTAGACAGGATAAAGTCATTGAGAAGACAGTTCGCCCTGGAAATGGGCATTATAGTCCCGCCAATGCACATAAGGGACAATCTGCAACTGAAGTCAAATGAATATACTGTCCTCATAAAGGGTGTTGTGGTCGCAAGGGGCGAGCTGATGATGGGTCAGTATTTAGCAATGAATCCCGGAACAGGGGTTAAAGAGATAAAGGGGATACCGACAACCGAGCCCACCTTTGGCATGCCTGCAATATGGGTTGTAGAAAGCGATAGAGAAGCTGCAAAGGCAGCAGGGTATACTGTAGTGGATGTAACAACTGTTATAACAACCCATATCAAAGAGATTATAAAGACCCATTCCTATGAGATTCTCGGAAGGCAGGAGGCGCAGGCTCTTTTAGACACGGTTAAAGAAACCCATCCGAAGGTTATAGAAGAATTGATTCCGAATCTGCTTACGCTTGGAGGTGTTCAGAAGGTGCTCCAGAATCTTTTAAAGGAGCAGATTTCAATCAGGGATATACTGACGATATTGGAGACCCTGGCGGATTATGCACAAATAACAAAGGATACGGATATACTTACGGAATATGCAAGACAGGCTCTGTCGAGGGCAATAACAAAACAATACCTGTCGCCCGACGGCAGCCTATCGGTTATTACGGTTGATAGGGAGATAGAGGATATTATTGCAGGCTCTATACAGCAGACATCGCACGGCTCATATCTCTCAATCGAGCCGGGCACCGCACAGAAGATATTGAATCGTATAAAGCAGGGGTTTGAAAAATTCGGCATGATAAGCCCCCAGCCGATAATACTATCTTCTCCAAAAATAAGATTGCATCTGAAGAGGCTTACGGAGAGGTTTATGCCTAACCTGATTGTCCTCTCCCATAATGAAATCTCTCCGGATGCACAGATACAGGCTATGGGGATGGTGAGCCTTAAATAATAAAGGGGCAAGGGGCAAGCCTGCCCCTGCAAGCAGTAAGCAGGGGGGGCAAGGGGCAAGTAAGAAATTTTATTCTTAACCCTTGACCCATGACCCTTGACCCATGACCCTATTATGATTGTAAAGAGATTCGAGGCAGTAGATATGCAGGAGGCTTTGAAGCTCGTTAAAAGCGAGATGGGCTCGAATGCCGTCATATTATCCACACGAAGCATAAAAAAAGGCGGCGGCGCTTTTGGATTATTCGGGAGGCCCGTGATAGAGGTTACCGCTGCCGTGGATTATGATAAAGGGGCAAGGGGCAAGCCTGCCCCTGCAAGCAGTAAGCAGGGGGGGCAAGGGGCA
>CAYMMR010000288.1:0-3574 GCA_964391545.1 uncultured Nitrospinota bacterium
ATTTATATAGCAAGTATAACAATTGCTTGATAACTGCAATAATCCAATCCTTTATTTTTTCTAATAACCTTCTCATAATTATCCTTCATCTTTAGACAAGGACACTCCTTAATATTTATCTTTAGCTGACCCTGTATCAGCCTCTGAATAGGCAGTCTCTTCAGTCTCCGGATTAACCTTTGTATTGCCCGCTTTCCCTCTCTGCGTAGAAACGAAAGAATCCAATTTTACAGACTCTTTCTTGACCGCATTTTTTGCATCCTGAATTTTATGCTCTATGACAGGCTCAATATCATATATCCACCTGCATACAAGACTTGCCACAAAACCCAGCAAAGCTACACCGATACCCAGAGAGGTCGCAGACATTGCTTGGGCTATAGAATCAAACATTTCACCCATTTGTGACGACCCATTAGATCCTCCTGATAAGACTGGGCCGGCTTTTAGAAGCGCATAAGACCCAAGCGAGTTCGTTGAAAAAAGTCCAATTAGTGGGCCGGCAGACTCTGTAAAATTTATGATGTCCATATATTTATCGAAAAAAATTTCCTGCCGGATTCTATCCCGCCTCTTTCCTGTGAAAAAATCACATAAAGAAGATGTTATGATAGTCAATAACTCAATATATATAGTAAAAAGGGACACGATATTTCATGGTTCTGTATTATGTATTATCTGCATGTTCACCTCCCTAATGTCTTATAAATCTTTCTTACCCTTATTGCATACCGGATGGATGATGCCGGGATTTTTGCATTAGTCCCAAATTTCTCGAGTTGATAACCAATTGCCCCCCAGTTGTAGCCTATAGCAGTCAGCCATCTTGGGCTATAAAGATGATGCTGTCTCAAAACCGGATGCCTTCTTGCTGCCTTGAGCACTCCAGGCGACAAAACAACCTCATTCTGTTCCTTGATGTGCCTTGCCGCCGCAGTAATTTGGTTTTTCATATCCCACAGGTCGTTAGGATGGCCGTTAATTCTCTCGGACTGATGGGGCATCACCTGCATAAACCCATATTCACCATACCGACCCCGCAACCTTGGATTCAAGTCGCCGGACTCTGCTATTGCTATTGCTGCGAGGAGGCGGGGATTCACACCCTCTTCCCTGGCAATTTTCTTGATAGCCTGCCAGACTAAAATTTGCTCCTCTCTGCTGACCTCTCTCCCCCGCCAACCTAAATCCTCTGCCCATGAATGGATATGAAAAAACATCATGCTGACCGCAATTAAAAATGATGTTTTAATCAATTTTACTCTCCCTTTGAAGTTTAATGAGCCTCTCATAATTCTCATTCAAGGTCTTCAAATCGGGCATGCCGGCAGCATTTTTTATTCCGGCATACCCGAATAAAATGAAAATTCCCTGATAATACCCTCTGATATTCTTTAAATCCAAAAGGGGAGGCAGAGGACTTGAGTCGCACATAGCCCCCTCTATCAGGGTTTCAGCAATTTCCTTATTAAACCGCTCATTATTTCCCTTTTTGCTAATCGTCTCTATATAAACCTTTAAGGTCTCCCTGCTCCTCTGTCCCAGTTCAGCCTCACAGGCAAAAAGATTACTGCCTGCAAGTGATATAATTAAACACAAAACGCCGCCAATAATACCTCTTATCATATATACCTCCTGAATAACTATCCTTCGGCAGAGACACCGAAGGATAGTTAAATCTTAATGATAGGTTTTATAATACTCCCGTGCTTTATCCACCTCCTCCTTAGGCAGTGAATATGTCCTCTTCTTACCCCGCCCTAATATTTCAGACATATCCTTTAGTGGTTCCGTTACTGAATCTATAACCACGCCAGGGTCAATATTTGAGCACTCACTCAAGGGTTTTCCTGCGGAGAGGCACAGACCGATTCCTGTAGCCACAATCGTCCCTTCCGTTGCATGTATTCGGATAATACCTAAACGTGAGTTAATATTATTTGAGATCTGCTTCAATGCAAACCTCCACCGCTCTATCGTTACACCATAATCATCTTTCAACCCTAAAAGCTGATTGTTCAGTCCAATCTCGGTCTCATGGATAGACTTAAGTATTTCGTCAGTAATAAGTATTGGAGTAGATGGGTCATACTTTATAGCCAATTCATTGAGATACTGTGTCTTTACAATTTCGTTGTGCTGTCCTTTTATATCTAACTGCAGCGCTTTTGTTGACTTCATCTTCATCCCGCTCTTGCGAGAGGCAGTATAGGCAAGGTCGGCAAATTTGATTGCCTCATCAACCTTATTTTTCGCATTGACCAAATAGTCGGAAATTGCCTCGACATAGTTAGCCCTTATTTTTTCACAATCTACATCCTGCTTATCTCTACATCCTTTCTCTATAACCAGATTTTTAGTTGTCCTAATTTTCCCCGAGAGCTTGGGGTCAAAAGCGCCGGAAAGAGAATTTATAGACTTCTTAAAGTGGCGCTGCCATTCCCCTGGCTCATCGGCAAAGACGATTTTGCAGGATAAGAAAATTATCGTTACTATCAAAATCTTTTTCATAAATTCCTCCTTAATCAATGGTTTTAAGCCCTGATTCGACAAGAAGCTTACATTTCTGTCCTGTGCTGGATGTGGGGTTTTCCTTTAACACCCACGAGCATGTCCTTTCCAGCACTGGATAGCTTCCCTCTGCCATAGCTACCTCAGCCAAAAGTGAGGTATATATCTGTTTTCCCATCATGGATAATTCGCCCCAGCATTCTATAGCCGGCTCTTCAAATTCTATTTCCATGTTGTAGCCCTCATTAGACCCGAGAGTGGATTCTCTATCAAGTATTCCCTGAATACACTTTACAGCAGCATCTGAGGGCATTTTGCTATTAGTTTTGTGCCCCTTCATTGCGGCAGAGCAGCCTATCCATAATGTTAAGGTTATAATCATAAGATATCTCATTCGTCTCACCTCCTTTTTTGTGATTTATCGGCTCTGCGCCAATTTCTCAAGCACCCTAGAGTAAGTATCAAATGCCTCCATAGCATCCTGCTGTGCCTGTGCCCTTTCTAATGCCTCTTTGATAGGATCATGCTTTGGAGCCTCCACTATAGGATACTGAGTAGATTTCACTGGAGAGAGAATCGGTGGCTCGTCTGACAGCTCACGCATGGCAATATTTGTTGTATCCCCCTTTTTCCTCTCTTCAGTGCCTTTATTATTCCTGGAAGTAAAAGGAGTGGTGCCCAATACACCCCTTCCCCTGTTTTTCTGTTTTTTAACCTGCTTGATTATTGGCTCTGTTTTTTGGTGTTGAATTTCAGTAGTCGTAGGCTTTGAAGTCTCCACTGCCTTCACAGGTTCAACAAGAGGGGCTGCAGGCTTCTCCTCATCAACAGTAGATTTTACAGGCTCTGCAGGCGGCTGTTTAAAAGCCTTAATACTGGCAGGTATCTCTGGCTTGCCCATGAACCACCATATACCTAAAACTACGCATACGGCTATTCCAATATAAAAGGTGCGTAACAAAAGCGACCTTTTATATTTTTGCTCATTAACAAAGACTTCTGCTGACATAAAAACCTCCTTTTCTATGAGAATTCCTCCCCCTCACCTAAATCCTCTCCCCTT
>CAYMMR010000289.1:0-3551 GCA_964391545.1 uncultured Nitrospinota bacterium
AGAATGAGGGGAAGGGTAGGTCGTAAAGGGGGGGAATGGGGGGTTGAGGTTGTATGAGGCAAATATCGCCATCTTCTCTATCTGACCTTTAAGCTCAAAGATGAGCTTATCGGTAAAATAATCTCTCTGTGTATATGGGTGATCATCTACGCCATATACTAATCCAAGATTAAAACCCTTAAATCCCCCATTAAGTTCTATATCAAGCGCTTGAGAAGGAGATATAAGCCTGATATACGGCTGAAGTCCTTGCTCATCTATCCCACCCCTATCCTTTATTACCTCTATATCCCGTTTCTGATACCCGATAGTAGAAGATAATCTAAAGTCATCCCATCCCATATTTAGAAGCATCTTTGGGTTAAAGACATTGTCGTTTCTGTAGTAATTCGGTCTACCGTAATGCCATGAATCTTCTGCATAGTTCAGTATAAGCCCTCCATCCAACCAGCCTCCTTTATAACCCATCTTTAACTCACCCTCTCTCTTTGTAGAATAGGATTCTTCTACAGGCTGGAGATATGGGAAGGGGTTGTTGCCCTTATCTATGTTAAAGGTCTTATTGGTTCTACTATCTTCAAGAGAGAGCCTCAGATTATAATCATTAAAACCACCGCTGCCAATTGCCCTTGTGTAACGACTGTCAAAGGAGTTGTATCCCTGGATTATATCCAGGTTCATCTCCTTCTTCCCCTTCTTTGTTGTTATCACAATTGCGCCGCCCAATGCATCGGCGCCGAATCTGCTGGAGGCAGCGCCCCGATATATCTCAATTCTTTCAACATCCTCTGGTTTTATTCTCTCTATCCATACCACTGCTCCGCCTACAGGGATGCCATCAAGATATACTGCTACATTTGGTATTCCCCTCAATGTTATCGCGCCCTGGCTGTCGCCAAGGCCGACCCTCTTTTTTAATAACTCCATCGGAGTAGCTGGCCTCTCCTTTTCAATGTCCTCGTCAGTAATAACCTCTTTGTCTTCATCTGCATAGGAAAAAATAGGACAGACAATCAAAATTAATATGAACGATGCCATTACGATTAAAAACTTAACTCTGACACTCTGACACTCTGATACTTTGACACTATCTAAAAACCTCACCATAAAAAATCCTTAAACCTCCTCTCAAATATACGGTCTGCCATATAAAAAAGGATTACCAATCCTGACAGAAGCCCTATCAGGATTATTCCTGTATTGATATGTGGTATCTGAGGATTGTAGGCAGCCCTCATACCCTCGCTTAAATAGGTTGTTGGAAAGAGGAGCGACAATATGTTCCATGGAGATGGCAAAACAGAATAGGTGTAGAATGTGCATCCAAAGAACATCATGGGCATGAGTATAAAAGACAATACCTCCTGCGCCTTGTCAGGGGTCTTTGGAAGGGTAAATGCAATGACGCCGATTATGGAAAAAACCAGTCCGCCCATCAGGATAAAGACAAATACAAAAATCATATTTGCAGGGGACAATCCCAGAACCAGATAGATAAGGATAATTCCGATTATACCTGCTGCTGCCGAATTGATTGTCCCGCTTACAACCCTCGATAACATAAAGCCTCTCAGTGTAATCGGTGTCAGAAGCCATGCCTCCATGCTTTTGAAATAGTAACCTGTAACAAGGGAGCTGCCTGCTGTGCCGAGAGCAACATTCATCACCATCATTGCCAATATGCCGGGGGCAACAACATCGCTATAATTGCCATTGGACATACCGATAGGAAATACCTTGCCCAGTATATATCCGAAGACAAAAAGATAAACAAAGGGCTGAAACAGAAACTTAAAGAGGGTATGTTTCCAGCTTAAAAGCCCTTCTCTCAAATCCCTGTGAATGAAAGAAATAAATGTATTCATACGGGATACACCCCCTCACCCCCCGATAAAATACTTCGGGGGCAGGCTCTAACCCTCTCCCCATTAGGGAGAGGGGATCTTTTATTGTCTCCTCTCCCCTTCGGGGAGAGGATTGAGGTGAGGGGTATCTGTAATCTCCTTAAAAACTTCTTCTATATCGGTTATGCCATTATTACGGGCTATAAATTTACCCTGATGGATAATGCCGATACGGTCGCACAATCTCTTTGCCTCTTCAAAGTGGTGGGTGGATAAAAGGACTGTTCTTCCAGACTTTTTAAATCGTAAAATCCTCTCCCACACAACCTCCCTTACAACAGGGTCGAGTCCGCTCGTTGGCTCATCAAGCACAAGGATAGTTGGTTCTGTGATAAATGCCCTTGCAAGCATCACCTTTCTTTTTGTCCCGCCTGAAAGGGTATATGCCCTTTCATCTGCATAGCCCTTAAGTCCAAGAAGCACCATCCATTCACTAATCCTTTTATCCCCATCCCTTCCATTAACACCGAAATATCGGCACTGGAAAAAGAGATTTTGTTTTACGGTAAGATAAGTGTCCAGATTGATGTCTTGTGAGACAACTCCAAGCATTTTCTTCACTTTCACCGGATGCTGCTGAACATCCATTTCCAGAACCTTCACACTGCCAGAATTGGGTTTCAAAAGGGTTGTGATAATTTTGATTAGTGTGGTCTTGCCTGCCCCATTGGCGCCCAGAAGCCCAAAGGCCTCGCCGCGGCTTATAGTAAACGATACCCCATCGATTGCCCTGACGCCGTTGGAATAGGTCTTGGTAATGTTTATAGCCTCGATGGCAAATTGACTTTCACGGCTCATTTTGATACCCTATATCCAAAAAGGAGAATTAAATGAATAATCGTATAGAGATTGATCCAAATATCTGTCATGGGCAGCCCTGTATTAAAGAAACGAGGATTATGGTTTACATTATCCTTGAACTTTTAGAAGCAGGACTTAACGCCGATGATATTATTAGAGATTATTATCCAAATCTGACACCAGAGGATATTAAAGCTTGTCTCCATTACGCCACTACCCTTATAAAAGAACAGGAATATATCCCCTTTGAAGAGGCAATTCCTTGAGATTCCTTGTTGATGAAAACATCTTTCCAGCAATAACCTCCTATCTCAGAACTTTGGGACATGATGTAAAGTCCCTTCAGGAAGAAGGACTTTTTAGAACCACCGATGATAAAATTCTTCAGATGGCAAAAAATGAAGACAGGACTATTATTACCTTTGATAAACATTTTGGAAATGTCCTAAAATACCCTCCTTCCGATACAGCAGGAATAATCCATATAAGAATACATCCGCCGCTTTTAGGATATATACTTCCTGCAATAGATAATCTTTTCAAAAAATATGAATTTTCTTCTTTTCGCGGGAAACTTATAATCCTCTCCAGAAGTGGATACAGGATTAGGTTGTAAGTTTTATCTTGCCTCTGCCACTTCTTTTCTCATCGTATAATTCTCATTCAGATACCTGACGATTTCTCCTCTGTCCGACTCGCCGATTTTTGCGCCATTAGCCTCTATCATCCTGTCCACTGTAGAAGTCCAATCGCTTCTTCTATTTGCAACCTTATCCACCCGATACCATGTATGACACTGGGTGTTGCAGCTTTTTTCAAAGATGGCAGCTATCTGGTTTTCTGGAT
>CAYMMR010000290.1:0-3538 GCA_964391545.1 uncultured Nitrospinota bacterium
GCTTTTGTTGTTCAGCATTAAAGTTATGGGTTTTATCTTGCCAAGCTTGGATTTAAACTTTTTAAGGGCTGTTCAGCATGGTCTGCCTGCTTGTTTGAGTATATCACCATCTGAGATTAGCATGGAAATCAGGAAAAAGAGTTACAAAAAGTTTACATAAAGTTTAAGACAAAGTTTAGGAGCTTCTGCTATACTATCCACAATTGATGTTTGCAATTTTTAAGGAGGCAGTAAAATGATTGGATTCTGGATTAAGAAAAGAAACAAAACCTGGTTACAAACCACAGCAGGCATCATTGCCTTTAATTTTTTAATCAGTCTTATTGCCACACCCTTTGCCAATGCCTCTCTTTGGAAAGAGAGGAGTCAAACAATCCAAACCCTCACAGAAAAAAGAGAAAAAATCCAGAAGCCTTTTATTTCTCGGTCTCGGAGGCTCATCCATTATGCCCTTTTCAGGAGGCTCTACGCCGAGTCCGAGGGCAGGAACAATATCCGTCCCCAAGTCTACAGCAAGAATTTGCATGACTGTTAGAGGTAATGGAATCTTAAAGAGAACGAATGCAATAAATGGGATTATCTCGGGGATATTGCTCGCAAAGATATAGGTTACGAATTTTTTAATATTGGAATATACAGCCCTGCCTTCTTTTATCGCCTCTACGATAGTTGCAAAGTTGTCATCCGTTAAAATTATCTCGGCTGATTCTTTTGCGACATCGCTTCCCCTCATGCCCATTGCAATGCCTATATCCGCTTTTTTCAGCGCCGGCGCATCGTTCACACCATCGCCTGTAACGGCAACGATTTCTCCATTGTCCTGAAGCGCTGCCACAACCCTGAGTTTGTCCTTTGGCTCGACCCGCGCAAATATTATCTCGCCCTGTTTTAAAAGCTCCTTTAATTCTCTGTGAGATAATCTTGAAAGCTCGTCGCCTGTTATTACTTTTCCGCCAATTCCGGACTCTCTTGCTATTGCCTGTGCAGTGAGACCGTAATCGCCTGTTATCATAACGACCCGTATGCCTGCCCTGTGGCATTGAGAAACAGCCTCTTTCACCTCTGCCCTTGGCGGGTCAAACATTGCAATAAGCCCTAAAAATGTCAAATCCCTTTCGACCTCTGCCGCTGTGTATTCTGTTTTAAATTCTAAGTTTTCCTTGCACCTATCTTCAATTTCCCTGTATGCCGCTGCCAATATCCTCAAACCGCTCGATGCCATTAAGTCGTTATAACTCAATATCTCCTTCCTCATTTCTTCTGTAAGCCCGATGACCTTTCCTGATATTTTTATCTGTGTGCATAGACCGAGTGTCTCCTTTGGCGCACCCTTTGTGTAGGCAATTATTCTTGCCTCTTGCCCCCCCTCCTTACTGCTTGCAGGGGCAGGCTTGCCCTTTGCCCCTTCTTCATGTATTGTCGTCATCCTCTTTCTTATCCTCTCAAAAGAGAGATGGGCGATTCTCGGGCTATCCTTTTTTAATTCGTCATTATCGAAGCCTGCCTTCTTTCCGGCGGTAATTAAAGCCCCCTCTGTCGGGTCTCCTGTTATTGACCAGTATGGTTTATCTATGGAAGGCGGTATAATGCCGGCATTATTACATAGACAGGCGGCCTTCAATAAATCTTCCACACCCTCGTCTTTCAGTCCGGCTGAGTCGAGCGCTTTGTCATTTAAAATGAATTCACCTGCAGGCTCATATCCCGCACCTGTAAGACGAATGATTTTTCCGTTTACCCATAGTCTTTCAACGGACATCCGATTCGTCGTAAGCGTCCCTGTTTTATCCGTGCATATAACCGTCGTGCATCCGAGTGTTTCGACGGCAGAAAGTTTTTTTACGATTGCCTTCTTTCTTGCCATTCTCTGCACGCCCATTGCAAGCGAAAGGGTTACCGTAGGAAGCAATCCTTCAGGCACATTGGCAACAATTATCCCTATTGCAAAGATAAAGCTCGATGCGAGGGAAAGCCCGCCGAGATTATATCCCATGGCAAAAAACAAAACCCCTGTAATGATTGCAATGGTCGTTACTGTTTTTGTTGCCTTAACCAGTTCCCTTTGTAAAGGACTCATCTCCTCTTTTAATGTTTGTGTAAGATAGGCAATCCTTCCTATCTCCGTATCCATACCCGTTGCAGTGATAACCGCCTTTCCTTGTCCAGAGACGACACTCGTTCCCGCAAAGATTAAATTCGGCATCTCTGTCCATATAAAGTGTTTCCCGTTCTCCAAAGATTCTGCCATCTTGTAGACAGGCTTCGACTCCCCGGTTAACGGGCTGTTATCAACACGCATATCCGATGACTCGATAAGCCTTCCATCCGCAGGCACATTATCTCCTTCCGAAAGAATTACAATATCGCCGGGGACAATCTTCTCTGCAGGAATCACCTTTTCGGCATTATTTCTGATAACCCGGACATTCGACGGCAGGAGCTTTTGCAATGCCTCCACTGCTTTTTCGGCTTTATATTCCTGATAGAAGCTGAAGATTGCATTTATAATAATGACAAAGAATATCGCCCATCCAAGCGCCGGCATCTGAGCGACAAATGCCATAATTCCGCCCGACCAGAGAAGAATTGCAAAGAAATTCGTAAGGTTATGAAGGAAATCGTATAGGAGATTGCCTTTTTTAATCCTCTTAATGATATTATGGCCAGCTGTTTTTAACAGTCTCCCGGCATCTTCATCAGTGAGTCCCCTGTCTCCTGTATTCAACTCCGAAAATATTTCCTCTTTGTTTAAAGGGATATAAACATCCCGTCCTATACCCTCTTCTATCTTTACGGCTTTTCTAACAGCGTCCTTTGTCTTTGCCGATAAAAGTTTATGCCTGAATGCCCTGTTTAAAAGGAAACCCTCTATCCTCGAAAGCATTTGCAAATGCGTTCCGCTCTCTTTTATCGGGGATACAATAAGAATAAATATGCGGATTCTTTCCTTTTTCTTTTTCGGATGGGGAATGCCGCGTGGAGATATGGCAATGGCAAGTTTTATATCATCAATTTTATCGGAAAGAGTATGAAATATTGCAGAGCCTGTCCCGAGAAGGACACCATCGATACTCTCATGGTCTTTTAAAGCGCCGATTATATCCTCCTTTTCATATTTTTTTCCAAGGAGAAAAACCATGCCTTTTAATGCTTCTGCATTATTCTTTGCGGTAAAATCGAGCAGTATTAATTCATCCGACATAAAACCTGACAGGTTCATAGCTCGAATTATATAACACAAGAATATCCTAATAAAAGACTTAGAATAAAAATGGACAACCTAGGCACATCGTGACCCCCTGAAGAAGAATTTTTATGTAATCCCCGATTAAAGCTTTCGGGGACAAGTTTATACTCAAGCAATCTATCAAGGTCTAATGCTGGTAATGTCAATACCTTTGGGTCAATATCCTCTTTTGTCTCTGTCAGTGTATCAAAAGGACTCTTGTCTTTTCTATTGCTATTTTTTCTTAAAAGATTGTAGTTGTTTAGTTACAGACCAAATGGAACAAAATAGCCTTACGAAATAAGAAGTGGT
>CAYMMR010000291.1:0-3512 GCA_964391545.1 uncultured Nitrospinota bacterium
CATTCAGGCATTGGAAAAGACCGGCTGGAACAAGGCAAAGGCTGCAAGGCTTCTTGGTATGAGCAGAAAAACCATGTATCGTAAGATTGAAGAGTATAAGATAAAAACTCCAGACCAATAATCGATTCCATGTTACACTTTTGCCCCGATACATATATGTGTCATGATACATATTTTAAATTATTTCAAAGCGCCTATTCATAGATTTTTTCCAACCTAACTCCTTGTTTTAAAATCAAAAAACATAAATATTTTACCCCTCCTTATTTAATGGCATAAATTTCGCATATATATTAAATCAAAGGAATATATAAATATGGATAAAGAAATATCGAAGAGCATTTTCAAAAAAAGGCTGTGTCCCCTTGTTAAAGAACCGGATAAGGATTGCTACTGCACCAAGCAGGACAATCAAAGCATACAGCGGATGGTCTATTACTGCGGCGGGGAGTTTGAGAAATGCCAGATATACGAGATATTCATTACAAAAGGAAAGCAAAAGGATAACTAAACCCCTCACCCCTCCCTCTCCCCATGGGGGAGAGGGTTAGGGTGAGGGGGATTTTTAAAATGAACCAAAAAATTCTTGTAATAGACGATGAGGAGAGCATAAGGTTTACCTTCGAAAGTTTTTTGACAGAAGAAGGTTATAAAGTAATTACTGCCGGCGGTTATAAAGATGCTCTCTATGCCATATCCAACAAAGAATTCGATGTAATATTTACGGATATTCTTTTAAACGATATGACAGGGATTGACATCCTTAGAGAGGTCAGGAAAAAAAATCTTTTTTCTCCGGTTGTTATGATTACAGGGGAGCCTAATTTAAGAACCGCATCCGAAGCCCTCCGTCTCGGGGCATTCGATTATCTATCCAAGCCTGTCCGGCAGGATACGCTGTATCATGTTACAAAGATGGCGTTACAGCACAAGGCTCTGATTGACGAAAAGGAGAGATACCGCATAAATCTCGAACAGACAAACATAATGCTGAAGATTGCAAATGAACGGCTAAAAACATTGGACAGGCAGAAAACAGAGCTTTTAAATATAGTTACCCACGATTTAAGGGGACCAATTACGGCTATAAAAGGATTTGCAGATATACTCCTGATGCAGAAAGACAATCCCGATAAGATCAATAGGGTATACGAGGATTTCCTAAATACAATACAGAAGGAGAGCATAAGATTAAACGATCTTATAGACGACTATCTGGATTTGGCAAAAATAGAATCCGGACAGATGGAATTTAAGGAGGAGTCCGTAGATATAAAGGCGCTGATTATCGAGTCTATCGGCCTATACAAAGGCGAGGCAATAAAAAAGGGAATTAATTTAAAACCGCTTTTCCTCGAAGATATGCCTATAATTACGGCGGATGAAGGCAAGATAATGCAGGTTGTGTCGAATCTTATAAGTAATGCAGTCAAATACACGTCTTCCGGCGGAACTATTATTGCGTCTGCAGTAAAAAAGTTTGGCGAGGCGGAGATATTCGTAGAGGACACAGGCGAAGGCATACCAAAAAAATACCATGAAAAAATTTTCGACAAATTCGTTCAAGTAAATGCAGAAAAAGAAAGGATTAAAAAAGGGACCGGGCTTGGTCTTGCGCTGGCAAAGAATATCGTCGAGCATCACGGCGGACGAATATGGGTCGAGAGCGATAAGGGGAAGGGTTCTAAGTTTATATTTACGCTGCCAATAAAGCAAAGAGGCATTTAACACGAAAGGAGGCGTTATGTTTTATAGAGATACGGAAGTTATCGTTATGGAAAGCGGAACGGCAGCGATTATACGGATTTCGGGAAGATTGGATCATAAGATTGCCGATACGGTTTTAATAAAGATAGAACAGATAAAAAGCAAGGGGTTTAAAACTATTATTTTCGATTTGGAAAATACAACCTATATATCCAGCTTAGGACTGGGTATTATTGCCTCCGCCCATGAAATTTTAGCGGCTTCGGGTGGCAAAGTTAAAATATCGGGAATTAAGGGCATGATTGGAGAGTTATTTAAAATAACCGGCCTTATAAATAAGCTGGAAATACATAGAAATATAAGCCAAGCCGTTGAATATCCCCGCACAACTATAAGTTTTGGAACGAGATAATTTAAAACAGGGCTCCTCATGGCTTAATAACCCCCACACCTATTTTTGCGGGAGTTAAACTCCCGCAAAAATAGGTGTGGGGGTTATTACCTCCTCCCGTGGGGAGCCTGATATTTTTTAATGGCAATTTGAAATTCATATATTTACCTATAATCGGCATATTTTTACTGTTTTCTGCCGGGCCTGTAAAACCATCAAATTTATCGGCAGGGGAACCTCTAATACTAAGCCATGATAAAGAGGAATACCCCCTCTCTCCTTATATCGAAATCCTCGAGGATAAAGAAGGCAAATTGGCAATAGAGGATGTAACTTCTCCGAAATTCTCCGATAAATTTATCCCTCATAAAAGTGAATCCGCCCCAGGTTTTGGTTTTACAAGTTCTGCTTATTGGGTACGGTTTACGGTTCGACCTCCCCTTCATCCCCTCATTACAAAGGAGGGGAAGGGACTTGGAAAGGATTGGCTTCTGGAGATAGCCTTGCCGATACTGGATGAAATTGAGTTTTATATCCCCTCACCCCTCCCTCTCCCCTCATGGGAGAGGAGTGAGGAGAGGGGTGGTTTTATCGTCAAAAGGGGAGGAAGATTGCTCCCTTTCAAAGAATGGGATATAAGACATCGTTCTCCCCTCTTTTATTTACCTATAGATTACGCTTTGGAACAGACATACTACCTCCGTTTTAAAACAGAGAGCGTAATGACCTTTCCCATGACTCTATGGAGCAAAGACTCTTTTAATGAAAAGGATGCCGATGAATATATTACCCTTGGCATCTATTACGGCATCATATCCGTAATGGTTTTATACAACTTCTTTATCTTTCTCTCCTTAAGAGACAGGAACTATTTATTTTACATCCTCTTTGTCATCAGCAATGGATTGTTTCAAATGGTCATAAATGGCATTGCCTACGAATATCTATGGACAACCCTTCCATGGTGGAACAAACATGCAGCCATGTTCTTCTGCATGCTGGCGATATTCTGGGCGGCAGCATTTTCAAGGAGCTTTCTCATAACAAAACAATATGCCCCAAAACTCGATAGATTGCTGCTGCTTATGATGTTATTAAGTGGTCCCTCGGCAGCATTATCGCTGCTATTAAATTACTCTGTCATCGTTAAAATGGCTGTCGTATTTGGCGGGCTCATATCTATTACAGCTATCCTTGCCGGCATATTATGCTGGAAAAAAGGCTACAATCCTGCAAGATATTTCACAATTGCATGGTTTACCTTTTTAAGCGGGGTTATTTTATACGCTTTAATGGATTTAAAATTACTTCCTTTAACTTTTATAACACAGCATAGCATGCAAATAGGCTCGGCGCTCGAGGTAATTCTCTTTTCCTTTGCCCTCGCAGACAGGATTAACACATTAAATAATGA
>CAYMMR010000292.1:0-3502 GCA_964391545.1 uncultured Nitrospinota bacterium
ATAAAATCTTTGCCATTTTTATTATTGTTCTTTTAAAAATTATTTTTTTTGTTACCCCGCCCCAACCCTCCTCGCCAAATCCCTTGCCATAAAGCCGAATTTGTAGATGTAGTTCAGGTTGCCGTCCACTTCGACCTCGTTTGCCAGCAGGGAGTTTAGGATGTCCTGATTCTGCGAGAATAGAAATACCCTGAGCGCATCGGCGTTTTTAAAGGTTATTCTTATATCCCATTCGGCGATTCCCTCCCTGTGAACTGTCATGTTGCCGTCTTTAAACACGGCAGAGGCAGAGACAAGGTTGTCTGCAGTCGTGAATAGGTATCTACCTTTGAAATTTTCTATATTTTTACGAAAACCTCTCGATATACAAAAGGCAAAGTCCATACCGTAAAGCAGTATTTCGAGGAATTTATCCGTTATTTTTCCAAGCAGCTCTTCTTGCAGTCTTTTGTAAAAGAGCCTCGTTATGAAATTCTCTCCGCTATCCGGGAGGATATAGGAGACTGGATTTAAAACTGTGCGTTTAAATTTGGTTGCCATATAAACCTCAAAAAATAAGGTTTAGACACAGATATAAATCAAGAACCCTGCAGCAAGGTATGAAGAATTATTTTTTTACCCCTCACCCCAACCCTCTCCCTCAAGGGGAGAGGGAATATAATGTTAAAAGTTTTTATCCGTGTAAATCTGTGAAATCTGTGGTTTCATTTAGTTTTTGTCTGCAATGGAAACGGTTCGTAATAGACTGCCCTTCCTGTAGATAACAAATATTCCGTCCTGTCTATAATCTCCTTCTGCATCTGCGGGTTTAAGTCTTTAAAGTAAGCGGTATATCCCGAAACCCGCACTAAAAGATCGAGATGATTTTTAGGATGTTTTACTGCATCCACAAAAGTATCGTGTGTCGTGATATTGAATTGAATCTCCATTCCTCCGTTTCCAGAATCCATATCTCCGTCCGCACCGTCAAAATATGCTCTGACGGATGCTGCAAAGTTTTCGAGCATCATATATCTTTTCTTTTCATTCTCCTTATCAAAGGAAACAACCCCCTCATTCCCCCTTAACAAAGGGGGATTAAGGGGGTTGTATTCTGGCGTATACTTCAGATTCAATGCAACTCCATTTGACAAACACTCAACAGGTTGTTTTGCAATGGAATTGAGAGCCTTTGTAAGAACAGGGGTAACGGCAGATACAGGGGTTATGCCGCTCGTAAAGTTTTTGTGCGCCTTTCTTCCGTTCGGCATTGCCTTCATCAGTCTTCCAAAGCCTGCATGATTTGTCATTGTCCAATAGCCAACCCTGTATTTACCGCCGCGATAATTTTCTTTTTCTCCAAATGATTTATCCATAAGCTCGATAATCCATTGGACATTTGCATCTGCTATCGTATCTTCATTGCCATATTTAGGAATCTTGAAAGGATTATTAAGCAGGCAATAGAGGTTTGGGTAACCCTCAAAGTTTTTATTAAGGGCATCCAGAAGCCCTGCAAAAGAGATAATCTTTTCCTCGAATACAACTTTTTGAATGGCGCTCAATGAGTCCGCAACATCGGCAAGCCCGATAATGGTTGCGCCCGAAGAATTTATAACCGCGCCGCCTTGAATAATATCCTTACCCTTTTCTATTGGCCCCTCGAAAAGCGCAGAGAGTATCGGTGTCGGATAAAAGTCCTGATGTATCCTGCCAAAGATATTGTTTAGGCTGGCTGCCTGTTCAACGAGCCATCTTCCCTGCTCTGCAAAGGCATTCTTAAATTCATCGAAGGAGGTAAAGTTTTTCGGGTCTCCTGTTTCCTTGCTTATCAGCACATCCATGCCTGTATGTCTGTGCCTGCCGTTGTAGAGTGTAAGCTCAAGAACAGATGTCAGGTTGAATAATATAGCGCCTGTTGCGCCGTAAGCCCTGCCATTGCTCCCCGGCTCGACACATCCAATTACGCCATAATCCCTTGCATGCTCGATACTGTCGCCTTTCGATGTAAGCGCTTTGATAACCGCCTTGTCATTATGAAGCGCAGGCGTTGCGCCTGTATTTACATTTGCATCGCAAAGTCTCTCTAAATATTCCTTCGAGCTTACCCCCGGGTAATACCGCGCATTTAGATTCGGGTCTCTGAGTTTCATAAGCTCCGTTGCCCTGAGCATTATGTATGTCAGGTCGTTCACCGCATCATTGCCGTTTTTATCAACTCCTCCGATAGTAATTGCCTGATTCGAGCCTGTGCCTCCGAACAGCTGTTCTCCTGCTTCCGGGATAGTAGGCACATGGTCGCCTATCTTGAGCCAGAGACAGCAAAGCAATTCAATAGCATCGGCTATGCTAATTACTTCATTATCTATATCGCTCAGATAAAGTTCGTAGAGAACCTGGTCGAGCCTCCCGAGGCTCATACCTACATTAGGATTCTCAAGGTGTATGGCAGTCCAGCAGAGCCATACTGTGGTTAAGCCTTCTCGGAAAGTCCTTGCAGGAAACTCGGGGACGCGGGTGTTAATCCCGGCAATATCGAGAAGCTCCTTTTTGAGAACAGGGTCGCTCTCTTTCTCAGCCGTTTTTTTAGCAGCAATTGCCAGATTGCGGGAGTAAGATATAATGCCTTCAAGAGACTCTGCTATTGCAGAATAAAACTCTATTTGGGAATCAAGCTTTGCACTTGCCCTTTTCTCATTCGCCTCGTTTATGACTGCGCGAAGTCCTTTGTTAATTGCCTTTGAAAAATCAGGGAGGGTATGGGAGATACAATTGGGCTTGCTAGCAAGGAAGAACACGAGCCTCTCAAAGACCTTCATCTCAGGCGGGCGATATTTCTTTCTGGCAAGCTCCTGTATTGTGTTCTCCATCCAATGCGGGAATATATTATAATTAAGCTCCTTTGCATCTTCTTCGGAGAGATAAAAGGGATTGCTCTTTCTCTTCGAGATAGTCCAGAGTTCGGGCCATAATGCAAGCGCAAGAAATTCAGGATAGAGCGGAACGCCCTTAAACTTGCTCGTAGTAGAGCCTGCAAAGAGAGAGGTGTCTTTAATCTCAAATGGAATCATCCCTTCCACGCTTAATGACTGCGGGGACAAGTTTTCATAACTCTTAGTATGGCGGACGACAGGTGTGCGGTTTTCGAGGGCGAAACGATATGCCTTTGCTTTATCGAGAACAGAGATGCTGCTCTTTTCGAATAATTCGTTCTCGAGATGATACCGTGTTATCAATCTCGGACGCTCGATACAGACTTCGGGTATTGCTTTGAAATAGGCATCTTTAAGATTTTTCACCCGCTCGGTGAGGTTATAATCCTTCAAAGACAAGTCTTTAATTATAATGTCGGGCATAATCGCCTCCTGAACAAAACATAATTAACCACAAAGACACAAAGGACACAAAGAAAAGAAATAAGAAATGGAAAAGGGAAAGAGAATAAAAAAAGAATCAGGACACAGATGGACACAGATGAACACAGATAAATGAAATTAAAATTCTTTATCCTGATTTTTCTGTG
>CAYMMR010000293.1:0-3482 GCA_964391545.1 uncultured Nitrospinota bacterium
TATACGAATGGCACGAATAAAGTATCAAAGAGTCAAAGTGTCGGAGTGTCAAAGTTTTTTTAACTCTGACGCTTTGATACTCCGATACTCTGACACTTTTATTTTAGTGTAATTCGTTCATTCGTGTTATTCGTGTTCAAGTTTTTGTCTTTTAGTGTTCCCATATTTTTACTTCAATAACTCCACTGCCGTATGAAACCACTGCGACAGAAAATCAGGCATATAAATCCCGAGGACAAGAACCAGTATCAAATGAAGCATCACCGGTATATGCGCTGCCCTCAATGGTTTCTGGTTTAACGGGATTGTGCCCGAAACCATCGGCTGAACCCTTCTGAAAAGGGCCGCAAAGGCAACGCCAAGCCCTATCAAGAGGGGTATCGTTAAAACCGGCGCATCCCTCATGGTTGCGGTCAGTATCAAAAACTCGCTTACGAATACCCCGAATGGAGGCATCCCCACTATTGCCATCACCCCGAACATCAGACCCCATCCTACGAGGGGATTTCCCCTGAAAAGCCCCTTTATATTATCCATTTCCTGCGTCCCGTGCATCTGAGAGGCATGGCCTGCAGTAAAGAATATAGATGACTTTGCAAGGCTGTGAACCAGCATGTGCAAAAGCGCGCCAAAAGTGGCTATCTGCCCCCCAAGTCCGAAGGCAAAGGTTATTATGCCCATGTGCTCTATCGAGGAATAGGAGAACATCCGCTTTATGTCTTTTTGTCTTAAAATAGAGAAGGCTGCTGCGAGGATGGAGAGAAGACCGAATCCCATCATTATGTAGCCTGCCTGATGCGTGCCTGTAGCGCCGTCTACAAGAACCTTGCACCTCACAAGGGCATATAGAGCTATATTTAGAAGGAGTCCCGAAAGGACGGCGGATATAGGCGTGGGTCCTTCGCTGTGTGCGTCGGGGAGCCAGTTATGTAAGGGGACAAGACCTACCTTCGTCCCGTATCCGACCATTAAAAATACAAAGGCGAGGGAAAGGACTGTCGGCTCGAGTTTATCGCTGACCTGACTTAAATTTGTCCAGAGGAGGGCATCGCCTCCTTCGCCAAGAACCTTTTCTGCGGCAAAATATAGGAGGACTGTCCCGAATAACGCCTGTGCAATCCCTACGCCGCAAAGGATAAAATATTTCCACGCTGCCTCGATTGCGGTAGGGGTGCGGTAGAGGGATACCAATAAAACCGTAGAGAGTGTGGCAAGCTCCATTGCTATCCACAGCACGCCTACATTGTTTGTGAGGAGAGTAAGCAGCATGGCAAAGATGAACAATTGAAACATTGCATGGTAGAACCGCATGCCCCAGTGTCCTACCCTGCCGTGCTCCCTTTCCCACCGCATATATCTCCTGCTGAAGATGGCGGTTGTCATGGAGACAAAAGATGTAAGGACTGTCAGGTATACATTAAAGGCATCAACGAAGAAAAAATTTCTGCCTGTTATAATAGTACCCTCGAAATATACTTGTATCGCAAGGGCGATGCCTGCCGCGAAGGTTGCAGCAGACCCAAGTATGTTTATCTCCGGTGCTAGCTTCCTGTCGCCCACAAAGGCAAGGATAACCGCCGAAAAAAACGATATGCCGAGTAAAATTAAAAGTGTCATATAAATTCAGGGGCTAGGGGCTGGGGGCTGGAGATTGTTTTTTACTACCCCCTAGCCTCCGGTCTCCAGTCTCTATCCCCTAGTCCCCTTCTTTTAATTTCGTCATCTGCTCTATATCCAGGCTGTCGAAGGTGGTTCGTATCTGGAAAAAGAATATGCCGAATATAAATGCAGCTATCAATATATCCAGCCCCACGCCAAGCTCCACCACGAGAGGCATGCCATAGGTTGCGCTGGTAGCCGCAAAAAAGAGTCCGTTTTCCATAGCGAGAAACCCTATTACCTGTGTAATTGCCTTTTTTCGCGTAATCATCATAAGCAGCCCGAGCATAACGGTAGCAAGAGCCACTGCAATGGTGGAGCGGGTTATGAGTGTCGAGAGTTCGCGTATGGGAGCGGTTAAATAGTATGAAAATATTACCAGGGCGATGCCTATCAGCATGGTTAGGGGTATATTTACCAGAGACTCCACCTCTTTATGTATATGAAGCCGCATAATAAGAATATGAAGTATATATGGTATAAGAATAACCTTTAAAGCCAATGTTAAAACGGACGAGATGTATAGGTGATGGGCGCCGGACACATAGCCGACTATGGCAGTGCTTATCGAAAGGAAAAAGCCCTGCCATGCGAATATATGGAGAAGGCCGTACATCCTCCTCTGCACAAGGAGTCCGAAGGCGGTGAGGAGTATCATCGCCGCCATGATGCTGTTTACCTGAGCCGCAAAGTTCATAATAAATCAGGGGCAAGGGTCTGGAGACTAGAGATTAGGGGCTGGAGGCTGGGGGCTGGTAAAAAAACCAGTCCCTAGCCCCTAGCCTCTAGTCCATAGTCCCTGCCTTTTTCATTCCAATATAAAATACGACAGCATCCCCAGTGTTGCAAATAAAAATGCGCTTCCGAGAAATTCCGGGACGCGGAATATTCTCATCTTTGCCAGTCCTGTCTCTATCAATACGATTCCGATTCCTGTTATGCAAAGCTTGGCTATAAGAAATACGAGGGCAGCGGGTATTTCAAGCAGGCTGCCCGATGATGCAATGCCCCACGGAAAGAAAGAGGCGAATCCGATCGTCGTAAAAAGAAAAAGCTTCATCATGCCTGCCAATTCGATTAAGGCGAGGTGTCTTCCCGAGTATTCCAGTATCATCGCCTCGTGTATCATCGTAAGCTCGAGGTGTGTGGCGGGGTTGTCAACCGGAATCCTGCCCGTCTCGGCAATCGTAATTAATACGAATGCCAGCAGTGCGAATGCCATTGACGGCCTTAATATGAACTGTCCGTGCATAATTACATCCGCCATCTGCGATAGGGATGTGGATTGTCCGATAAGGGATACGGTAAATATTGCCATGAGCATTGCAGGCTCTGCAAGGGAGGCTATCATCATCTCCCTGCTCGATCCCATGCCTCCGAATGCCGTGCCTATATCCATCCCCGCGAGGGCAATGAAAAATCTTGCAATGGCAAAGAGCGCCACAATGGCAATTATATCCGCTGTTGCGGACAGGGGTAAATCTACGGAGAGTATCGGAATTATTCCGGCTGCCAATACGGAGACTCCAAAGACGAGATAGGGGGTAAAACGGAATATCCATGACGCATTTTCTGCCAATACTACATCTTTATAAAAGAGTTTTACGATGTCCCTGAAAGGCTGAAATAGTCCGGGCGATGTCCGTCCCTGAAACCAGCACTTCAAAGTCCTTATCCACCCTATAAAAACAGGCGCCGCTATAAGGATTATGACAATCTGCAATGTTTCCGTTATAAAAGGATAAAAATTATTCATATATAAAATTTTGCCACAGACCTTATGATTAAAAAGTAAAGAAGCAAGTCTTTCTTTTAAGTTATAC
>CAYMMR010000294.1:0-3461 GCA_964391545.1 uncultured Nitrospinota bacterium
GGCTCGATATAATCCTTATCAGCGGTGATGCGTATATAGACCATCCGTCCTTTGGAGCGCCCCTTATCGGCAGGTATTTGGAGTCCCTCGGCTACAAGGTCGGCATAATCAGCCAGCCCGATTGGAGAAATGCCGAGGATTTTAAAAAATTAGGCAAGCCTAAGCTGTTTTTTGGGATTTCTGCAGGAGCTATGGACTCCATGCTCAATCATTATACAGCGCATAAAAAGCCGCGGGGTGAAGATGCCTATTCCCCTGCCGGCAGGGCAGGTCTAAGACCCGATAGGGCGACGATTGTTTATGCAAACAGGGCAAGGGAGGCATATCCCGGAGTTCCTGTAATTATCGGCGGAATCGAGGCGTCTTTGAGAAGGCTTGCCCATTATGATTATTGGGATAATAAGGTAAGGAGGTCAATACTTCCGGATTCCAAAGCGGATTTGCTTGTCTTCGGAATGGGGGAAAAGCCTATAGAGGAGATTGCAAAGAGGCTTTCGTCGGGAGAGGCTCTTTCAAATATAAATGATATAAGGGGGACTGCGGTGGCAACATCCAACCCCCCCATCCCCCCCTTTAATAAAGGGGGGGATGGGGGGGGTAAGCATATTCTGCTTCCCTCCTATGAAGATGTTATGAAGGATAAGATGTCTTATGCAAAAGCCTCGCGGATATTTCACCTTGAGAGCAATCCATTTAATGCAAGGATATTGTATCAGAAGCACGGCAGCAGGTATGTAAAGGTTAATCCTCCGCCGTTTCCATTAAGCACGGAAGAACTGGACAGGATTTACAATCTCCCTTTTGCGAAAGAGCCTCATCCATCTTATAAAGAGAAAATACCTGCCCATGAGATGGTTAAATTTTCCATCACCATTCAGAGGGGATGTTTTGGCGGGTGCGCATTCTGTTCACTTACAGAGCATCAGGGAAGGATTATCCAGTCCCGAAGCGAGAAGGCGATATTAAGAGAGGTTGAAGATTTAAAGAAATTGAAGGGTTTTACCGGCATTGTCTCCGACCTCGGCGGTCCCACGGCAAATATGTATTGTTTGAGATGCAGGGATAGAAATGTCGAATCGAAGTGCCGCAGACTCTCCTGTGTCCATCCTAAGATTTGCAAGTTCATGGATACGGACCACACACCGCAGGTTAAGCTCTTGAAAAAGGCAAGAAATACAGAAGGCATAAAAAAGGTGTTCATTGCCTCAGGCGTGAGATACGATTTGGCATTAAAATCGCCCGAATATATTAAGGAATTGGTCTGTCATCATGTAGGAGGGCATTTGAAAGCTGCGCCCGAGCATACATCAAAAATAGTTTTGGATTTGATGAAAAAGCCTGAGATTGAAGTCTTCAAAGAATTTAAAAAATATTTTGATAGATTTAATAAGGAGTGCGGCAAGGAGCAGTATATCGTTCCGTATTTTATCTCAAGTCATCCGGGGAGCGATTTAAAAGACATGATAGACCTTGCCCTCTTTTTGAAAAGGGAGGGATTCAGGCTTCAGCAGGTTCAGGATTTTATTCCGACACCAATGACCTTAGCCGCTGCCATGTATTATACCGGATATGACCCGATTACATTTAAAAAGGTCTACTGCGCCAGAACGACTAAGGAAAAGAGACTGCAGAAGGCGATAATGAGATTCCATGACCCTGCTAATTATTACCTTGTAAAAGAGGCTTTAATACAAGCGGGGAGGGGAGATTTAATCGGATATGGCAAGGATAAACTGATACCGCCGTATATTAGATAGAGGCTAAGAGGTTAAAAGGTTAAGCGGTTAAGAGATTAAAACCTTTTTGCCTCTTTGCCTTTTCACCTGTTTACCTTTATAATAAATATTATGGTTACTATAAAACTATTTGCAGTATACAGGGAAAGGGCAAAGACAGACAGCATTAAAATAGATATAGAGCGGGACATGCCGGTTAAAGATGTGCTTGAAATCGTAAAAGAAAAAGTCCCTTCTATAAAAGACCTCATCATAAAAGGGAAGGGGATGATAGCAGTAAATCAGGATATTGCACGGCTCGATACCATTGTAAAGGATGGAGATGAGGTAGCCCTCATCCCCCCTGTTTCTGGCGGTTAATAGAGAATCTTTTCTATTGCCTCTAAAGATGTGTCTTCGGTAACAGGGACAAATGATATATTTACTTTTCTGCTGCTTTTGATAAAATCCGCAGTCCTTTCTATTTCGTCATCCGGTATGGCTGTTCTTGTGTCCCAGTCCATCACCTGAACTTTCATCAGTATTTTTTCCGGCTCGCCAACCATATTAACGACTGCATCCGTCATATTGTTCAGCATATTGTATGTTTTCTCATCCGAGAAACCCAGCTCCTTCTTTATCTGTCTGTGATAAGCCATTACAGAATAGTAATCGAATTCATATTTCATCATCTCATCAATATCCTGCGAAAGCCATGCAAGTGCATTTTTAGGCGATGTTACGGTCTCGTAGTAGAGATTTATTGCAAATTTCAAATCAGGATTGCCTTCTCTGACAGCAGACATTAATTCGAAGGCAAGATGCGAGAGTTTTCGAGACTTCCACTTTGCCCATTCCCAGAATAATGGGGTATAGGACGATACGAAGCGCCTCCCATTTTTCCGGTATATGCCGTTATACATATTAAGAGGATTTGCTTCAAGACCGGTATCTCTCAAAAATAGATTTTTTGCCTCATTGCTATAACCCTCAGTATGTCTCATAACCAAATCATCCTGAAAGAGTATGCCGTCAATATCGTATTTTGCCAAATCTTTATAAACACCTTTGAGCCTCTCGATTGCTATTGTGTTAAATATATTGAGCCTATCGCCATTAACGATTTCCCCTCTTTGTAAATCATATACGGATTCTAAAAATTCGGGGTTGTTTTCGAGCAGCCAATCGCTGCCCCTTGTGGTCATAAATGCAAATATTTTCAGGTTGTTCTTATGGGCTATTTCAGTGAGCTTGCCTAATATATCGTCTACTACAGGCGCATGAGAGGTGTTGAAGTAGACCCCAACCCCCCCCTTTCCCCCTTTGACCTCCCCTGAATCCCCTCCTTTAGAAGGAGGGGAAGGGGAGGTCGTAAAGGGGGGTGAGGGGGGATTTGCAAAGCCATATACCCTGTCATATCTATTATGAAATACCCTGAAGATTAGGGTATTAACCCCTGCTGCTTTGAGTTTTAAAATACTGTCTTCGACTTCATTATAGTTCTTACATCCCATCCATAAAATCTGTGCCGCATTAATCCGGCTGTTGTTGGAATGAGCAACAGCAGGGTAAAATAAAGAGATTGTTATAATTGTTATAATGTATTTCATTTGTAATATGGGTAATGTTTTTATGCCGATTATATCACCTTTTTTATAATCGGCAAACAGTCGAAATTCATTATTACTGATGTAAAATAAAAAAGTGTGTAAAAAGAAAAAAGGCGGTGTATCCTAAAAGTTGAAC
>CAYMMR010000295.1:0-3453 GCA_964391545.1 uncultured Nitrospinota bacterium
ATAAGCCCGAGTTTTTCGCTCCCCATATATACGATAATAATCAGCGCATCCCCGTCTTCCCCCTTAACAAAGGGGGACTCAGGGGGTTGTCCATCCTTCGATGGAAGATTGAGGAGACCCTCCAGCCTGACCACAGGAATAATCTGCTCACGAAGTCTGATTGCCTTTTTATCCACAACATCGATGAGCTCGCCTGATGGAATTCTCAGTATCTCATCGATGGAGTTTACGGTGATAGAAAAGACAGCATCCGATACAGTAAACATGAGGACGCGCATAATAGAAAGCGTCAGCGGCAGGCGGATATAGAAGCTGGTTCCTTTACCCTCCTTTGTTTCTATACGAATCGAGCCTTTTAAGTCCTCGACAATATTTTTTTTAACCACATCCATGCCGACCCCCCTCCCTGAGAGGTCGGTAATTATGGCAGCCGTGCTGAAGCCGGGCTGGAATATCAAATCTATAACCTCGGATTCAGGCATATTTTTAACGGTCTCTTCATCAAACATCTTTTTATGCAGAGCCTTCTCTTTTATCTTTTTTATGGGGATGCCTGCTCCATCATCGGCAATCTCTATCGCCACACTCCCCCCTTCATAAGAGGCGGACAATTTAATTGTGCCGGTTTCTTGTTTTCCTGCATTTATGCGAGCTTCGGGTTTCTCTATTCCATGGTCAATAGAATTTCTAATCATGTGGGTAATCGGGTCGCCGATTTTTTCTATGATTTTTCTATCAAGTTCCGTTTCTCCTCCCTCGATGAACAGGTCAACCTTTTTCGACAGGGATTCTGACATATCCCTCACTGCCCTGTGGAATGTATCGAAAATCGTCGAAATGGGGAGCATTCTCATCTTGAGCGCCTTTTCCTGCAAATCCGCTGTCAGAAGCTCCTGAAGATTTACATCATCCCTGATATTAGACGAGATTTGCCTTAGTCCCAGATAAGCCCGTTGTGCGGATGAGAAGTCTTCGTCTTTAAGAAGATGAGCCGTCATCTCCATATTTTTCTTCGATAGTGCATCGAGCCTTCTTAGATCCAGCAATCTCTGCTTCAATCTGCTCTGGTTCGATACCATCTCGCCCATCAGTTTTATAATTTCATCGAGCTTCCCGGCATTAACCCTTATTGTCGAATCGGTTTTAGATTTTTCAACTCTTTCTGCCGTCTGTTCCTGTGGTATGACCTCGGCGGTTTCCTTCAATTCATCCTCTTTTCTTTCCTGTTCATTAATCTCACCCCCTGCTGCCTTCTCCAATTCCTCGCAAATCTTACCGGTATCAACAGCAATCTCCTGTCCTGCTACTATCTTTTCGACCAATTCGGAGATGGTGTCTATCCCTCTGAAAAAGACATCGAATATCCCCTTTGAGACCTTGATTTTCTGCCCCCTAAGCGCATCGAGCGCGTCCTCGAGTCTATGGGATACCTCGCTTACGGCATTTAACTTGAGCATCTTTGACGAGCCTTTAATGGTATGGGCGGAGCGGAATATTGCATTCAGGGTCTCCATATCGTCGGGCTTCTTCTCGAGACTCAATAACCCTTCGTTTATCTTTGCGATATGCTCCCTCGCCTCTTCCGCAAACCTCGCTATAAATTTCGTTCTATCGATTGCCATTATCTTTATAAGAATTCAGAATTCAGGAGTCAGAATTCAGAATTGCAGTAGAATATGCCTCTAATAACTTGCTTATTTCTTCCAGTTGAGCTATCAATTCAGAACTGTCGCCATATTTCAGGTCTTTTGCCAGTATTAAATAATAACGACATTCCTCAAGAGAGCCTTGTGCAATATTCATGAATCTGTTTTTATCCGCTTTACCCTTTTTCTTAAATCCTTCAGCTATATGCAGGAATAGAAACAGCAGCGCGCCTTATTTGTGAAGTTAATCCATAAATCTCCCTTTTGGGAAAACCATCACTGTAACGGTAAACAGATAAAACCCACTGATGCGCCTTTTGCCAAACAATTAAGTCTTGAAAACTTTTTGCCGGTTCTCTTTTCATTCTGACTCCTGAATTCTGACTTCTGAATTCTGTTTTTTTAGTTTTTCAATATTATGCCGGCAGAGATGGATTATCTGCTCTGATGGAAAGGAAAGCGGGAAAAAGGTAAGCCCATTATTTGACAGACCGCCCTTTTCCAACAGCTTCACGGTAATCTCATATTCCCTATATGCCTGCTCCGTCTCGCCGCGGGAATTATAGAGTCCTGCCAGATAAAAATGCGCCAGCCAGCAGGATGGACAGATATACAGAGCCTCCTTAAATCTCTTTATCGCCTCCTGCTCATTATCTTCAATCGTTGCAATAAGCCCCGATAGCAAATATCCTTCTACGTCCCATCGAGCAATTTCTATGATTTTTAGGCAGATATTCTTTGCCTCCTCAATCTGCTTCAGGTTAATCAGGATGCCTGCCTTTAAGGCATATCCCCTGATAAATGATGGATTCTCCTTTATAAGTTTATCAATACATCTCAAGGCATCTTCATATTGCTTGTTCTTAGCAAGGGATAATGCATCTTCAAAAGAGACATATCTCTTTTCTCGCCTCTCCCCGATAGACTTGTCCCCGAAGAGCCTGCCCCGCACTTGATGCGGGGTCTCTATCGGTGAAACATTCGATGGCAGTCCTGCAAAATCTTTACTGACAGGCAATCGATTCGGCTTCGATACAGGTGGTTTTAAGACCTTTAATTTCGGCTGTGAGACCCTCCTGTCTTCAACCATTACCTCGATGCCTTTATGATACAGGAATACACCCTCGATATTGATTAAAGAAAGAATACCGATATTATGAGACAGGGTTTCAGAGGAGCCTACAAATAGATAGCCGCCTTCATTCAATATATGCGACAGCTTATGGAATATACTTTTCTGGGCATCAGGGTCGAAATAGATTGATACATTTCTATAGAAGATAATGTCCATTTTTTGAAGGGCATCGGGATAGAAACTGCTCAATAGGTTAAAACTCTTAAACTCCACATTTTCTTTTATAAAATCCATTATCTCGTATCTGTTACCGCCGATTTTTCCCCGATTAATGCTGTCGGGGACAAGTTTGAAATGCCTTTCCTTTATGCTGTCGGCGACCCTCCTGAATGAATTCCTTCCAAAGACGCCGCTCTTTGCCCTGCTGACGGCATTCTCATCAATATCGACAGCCGTTACAGAGGCTATATTCTTGATACCCCTGCCGTATTTTTCCATAAGCGCCATAACCATTGAATAGGATTCCTCTCCTGTCGAACATCCTGCGCTTAATATCCTCACCTTTTCTCCTGCGCCTTTCTTCTTAAATATTTCAGGGAGTAACAGCTCCGACAGAATATGAAAGTGCTGCGGCTCACGGAAGAAGTAGGTCTCGTTTATCGTAAGAAGATTTATAAGGCTGATAAACTCGTTTTTATCATAGAGGAGATTATTGAGATATTCATTGTGAGA
>CAYMMR010000296.1:0-3398 GCA_964391545.1 uncultured Nitrospinota bacterium
AAGTGTTAAGTGTTAAGTGTCAAGTGTTAAGTGTTAAGTGTTAAGTGTTAAGTGTCAAGTGTTAAGCGTTAAGCGTTAAGTGTTAAGTGTCAAGTGTTAAGTGTTAAGTGTTAAGTGTCAAGTGTTAAGTGTTAAGTGTCAAGTGTTAAGTGTTAAGTGTTAAGTGTTAAGTGTTAAGTGTTAAGTGTTAAGTGTCAAGTGTTAAGAATTTTTACTCAACACTCAACACTTAACACTCAACACTATTATTACTCCACTTCCATTGTCAATATTGCCACATCGTCGCCTATTGCAACCCCGTTCCTGAACTTGTCCATCTCGCTAATAATTACCCCGTTCATCTCCTCTATAGACAGGATGACATTTTCGCTGAAAATCTTAAAAAGCCTCTTTGTTCCGAAAATCTCTCCAGATGGATTGAAAAGCTCTATTAACCCGTCCGTATAAAGAAACAGCCTGTCCCCGATATTTAGCTGAAATCTGTCCTCTTTAAATTCCTCGCCTTTATTCATGCCTACGAAGAAATTTCCGCCGCTTAAAAATTCGGCTCTGTTATCTCCCTTCCTGTAAACAAGGGGAGGCGGATGCCCGGCAATAGTATATACCATACTCTTATCCGACAAATCAATTACGGCATAAAAAACAGTTGCATACGCAGCCTCCGGCATTATATCGGACAGCATATCGTTTAATATGCCGATTACCCGGGCAGGAGAGCGAAAGTCCCTTGCATAAGTTGACATGAGGGCCTTCAGCATCGAAACCAGTATTGCGGCATGAACCCCGTGGCCGGATAAATCCGCTATAAGTATGCCGATATGTTTCTCGTCAATATCGATTATATCGTAGAGGTCTCCGCCCACCTTCGAAGAAGGGAGATAATAGGCGTTAAATTTCAAGCCCCTGTCTTCGGGAAACTTTGAAGGGAGGAGGCTCCTCTGAAATATCCTTGCCATTTCAAGGTCCTTTTCTATCTCCCTCTGTTTTTCTTCCAAAGACCGCTGAAGCCACCTTAAGTTTGCATTCGACCTGACCCTTGCAATTAGCTCCGGTATATCGAAGGGCTTTTTTACAAAATCCGTAGCCCCGCAATTAAGCCCTTTCATCATATTATCTCTATCCGTAACGGCAGTCAGCATTATTACAGGTATCCCCATTGTGGAATTATCGTTTCTGACAGCCTGGCAGACCTGAAATCCGTCCATCTTAGGCATCATTACATCGAGTAAAACCACATCGGGGTCGAATTTTTTGACCTTCTCGAATCCTTCCTCTCCGTCAAAGGCAGATAGAACCTCAAACCCCTCTTCATTTAAAACGAACATGAGGGAATGATTTATAGCCAGATCGTCGTCTATTACCAATACCCGCCGTTTTTCTTGCATGGTTTTAAAAGGTTAAAAGGCTAAAAGGCTAAGAGGCTAAGAGGTTTAAAATCTTTTCACCTTTTCATCTTTTTACCTTCATTTCCTATACACCAGTCCATTCTTCAGCCTGAGAAGCTTGAAGGCTGCGCTTATTCTGCCTACCGATTCGGAATGCCCCAAAAATATAAATCCCCCTTTAGTCATGCTGTCGTAAAAATAATTTACCGCAGTCTTCCTTGAATTATCGTCAAAATATATCAGGACATTTCTGCAGAATACAAAGTCAATATTTCTAAAACCCCTCATCTGATTTCTTTCAACGAGATTTATCGTCTTAAAGGCAATCATGCCTTTAATCTCGTCGGAGATGCAGTAATCCCCCCCCTCCTTGTAGAAATATTTCGAGAGATATTCCGGAGGCACATCTTTTACGGACCTCGGGCTGTAATGTCCATACTGCGCCGATTCCAGAACCGTGTTGTTTATATCCGTGCCGTATATATTTATCTTCCATCTTGCCATATCCTTTAGATGCTCCTTGAGCAATATTGCCAGTGTATAAGGCTCCTCTCCGGTAGAGCATCCTGCGCTCCATATATTAATAGCATAGTTATTCGTCTGCCTCTTTTCCGCCTCGATCATGGGGAGCGCCTCATCCGAAAAGGCATTCAACTGCTGAATCTCTCTGAAAAAATATGTTTCGTTTGTCGTAAGCAGCTCGACGAATTTCATCACCTCCCCGTTTCCGCTGCTGTATTTTATGTAGCGGTAGTAATCGGTCGGGGAGTTAAGCCCCATCTGCTGGATGCGATTTTCCATCCTCTTTTTTAAGAAATATATCTTCTTGTCCTCGAAAAAGATTCCGGACCTCTCGTATACCAAATCCCTTAAACTATGAAATTCCTCTAATGATAAATCCATGAGTAAATAAAGGGGCAGGGGGCAAGGGGCAAGTATATTTTTATCTTGACCCCTGACCCTTGCCCCTTAACCCTATTTTCTATAAAGCGCTGCCCTTACCTCGTTCCCTTTTTCGTTATAAGCCAATTCATCCATGTAATGTTTTACTATGATTATCCCTCTTCCCCGCTCTTTAAGCATATCATCCGGCAAAAAATCCGCAGGTATGCCCTTTACATTAAAGCCGTTTCCTTCGTCTCTTATCAGGATCTCGAACTTTTTGTCGTCTATAACGACATTTACATAAACCCTTTTTTCTTCTACAAAGCGGTTTCCATGCTCGATGGCATTTATTAGAAGCTCATCCGTAGTCATCGGAATGGAAAAGGATACTGCCTTCGACGGAAAGCCTGCCGCCTCTGCCGCCTGAACTATCTGATAGGATACCCCTTCGACCATATCGAGCCTGCTCGGTATCGTTAATTCTATTTTATGGGTTAAATAAGGAAGCGCCTTCGATTTTTCCGCGGTAAACCTCGGGATCCGCAGCCCCTTTTCCAGTATTCTCCATAAATGTTCTTTTCTTACGGGCTTTGTAATAAAGTTAAATGCCCCGAGGCTCATCGCCTCCATTACATGCTCGTAAGTCCCGAAGGCGGTAACGACTATTATCGGTATTGCGGGATGCTTCTCGCTTACCTCCCTGATTAAATCGAATCCGCTCATGCCCGGCATAACGATATCCGTAATTATTACATCGAATATTTCATTTTTCATTGCCTCCATGGCATCTGGCGCGGATTCGACAGCCTCCGCAGATATGCCTGCCTGCTCCACATATCTCTTTATAATATCCCTTACACCCTCTTCGTCGTCTACTATCAAAACTTTGCTCATAGTAAAAATTAGGTTGAGGTTAAGGCAAAGGTTAAGAAAACACTAAATCTTAACTTTGACTAAATCGTAAAAACTTTTTTTGAGCGACTTTTTATTTTTTCTTTTGTTCCTTTGCAATCTAAATAGAGCAAAAGAAAAAATAACGGAAGCGAAAAAAAGAGTTTTTACGATACAATTACTTTTAACCTAAATTGAGCGATTCTTCGTTGTCATTGCGAGGCGAAGCCGAAGCAA
>CAYMMR010000297.1:0-3385 GCA_964391545.1 uncultured Nitrospinota bacterium
CTTTTTAAAAACAGAAGGAGCGGTCGGACTATATAGTAAAGGTAACCGACACGACTTGAAGATAGAGAATATCTCTTAACAAGAAAATCTCTCTCCGGAAATACATATCTTATAATATATCCGATTTTTTTCTTCCACCCTTTCATTAGTAAAAGATAAAGTATATGCCCCACATCGATAGTATAATGGCTTGTGGTGGTTTTCCTGTATACCCTTGCTTTAAACGAGTTGGATTTTAAAGGCTTAAATGCCTCCAATACCCCGGATGGAATTTCCGTTTTAAGAAGCTCCTTAGTATAGGAAAGCGTAGAATAGAGCGGCATTTCGATGCCGTAATCTTTTACCCGTTTAATAAAATCCTCCCAATCAATGTCATCCCTGCATATTCTTACAAATTCATGGATGTCGCAAAGCCATATCAGCTTGTGCATACCATGATTTACGGATTGATGGATTGCCATATAGATAAGCATATCTTCATTATCGAGCGTCCATGCCTGTATATCTCCTGAGGCAAATCTAAAACTTTGCCCTACACACCTCTTCCAGAGGTCTTCTGTCTCCGGAAACCATATATCCCAGTGAAAATCTATTAAGGCAGGAAACTCTCCATCCTTTAAAAACCCGAGGTGTCCATGGGGTGTAATGTAATAGCCTGCCTTTGACATCTCCCCCATAATGAGCGGAAGGGCTTCCTTTTTTATCAGGACATCCACATCAGACATGGGTCGTAAGCCTGCATTCTTGTATATTTTTTCGATTAAAAAAATCCCTTTGAGCAGAATGACCTGAATGCCTTTTCCATGCAGCTTTTTCAGGACTTCATAAAATTCGTCCAACAGGTGGATATTTGAGAGGAGATTGGAATAGTATCTGACTGATAGCCGATGCCCTGAACTTGATTCAGGGTGAGTTTTTAAATGATGATACAGAAGTGAATCCACCCCCTCATCCCCTGCCCTTCTTATTAAATAATTCCAGTTAAGCGGCTCTTTGCAGAGCTCGGAAATCCTGATTTTTTGTTTATTGTCTAAATTAAGGCGGGATATTACAATAAGGAATTCTTCTTCTAACTCATAACTCATTTTGAATACCTATTAATCATTCTCTCTATCTTACCCAGGGCATCCTCGATGTTTTTAAATCGATGGGGGAATCTCTTTTGAATATCTTCGGCAATATCTTTCGCCGTTTTTTTACCATCGAACAAATCAAGTATTGCCTTTGTAATCTCGCCATCGGGAGATAAGGCGGGGGCATAGTCCATCGTTTTTTTCTTGAAGAAATCTTTTGTAACCGGGAACCCTTTAAATGTCGACTGGCTGCTGCTGATTCCTTTTTGTGGAATGATTATATCCCAGTTCCATTCGTAATCGTTCTCAAAAGGTATGGTCTTTAATATCACATCTATGGCATCGCCCTCCGAAACCTCTAATGGTTTATCGATAGGAAAAAAGATGTTCTCCCATACAGTGGATGCGGATGATGGAGAATTGGACAGGACAATATCATCCGTAAGCTGGAGGTCCATCCATCCTGCCAGCCCATATATCATCCCGCTGCGGGAAGAGATGAAACTGCCGCGCCAATCAACCGGCAGTCCTTCTAAATTTATATTCATAAGGTCTATCTCTCTAACAACAGCCGGAGATGAAAGCAAATCATCCCTTTTGAAAAACCTCTGATGCAGATTGTTTATCGCCATCTTTTTGGCAGGCGTAAAATCTATACCGTAGTTTGTATTGCTTTCACTGCCCATCGATATTTCATCATAAACCTTTTTATTGCTCACAGGCGCAAGACAGATTCTTATCGCCTTAGGCATTATTCTTCCTTTATCCTTTAAGAATTTATCTGCCGCATCCTTTATACTCCCCATCGTATCCCTGCTTACAAAAAGGGACCAAAACATTTCGGTTATAATCATATCGACCTTCTCTGGAAGGTTTGCCGTTTTCGAGCTTCCGCTTAAAAACTGCACCTTATCCTGAAGATTATTAACTTTGCAGAGTTCCTTTGCCATTTCAATGATGTCCTTTTTTTCCGCGGCATATACCATTTCGGCGCCTGACTGTGCAGCAAAAAATGCAAATGTCCCGAGCCCTGTCCCAAGGTCAAGCACCCTGTCACCCGATTTGACAGACTGAGATATAGCTTTCTTAAAGGTCTCAATCCTGTGTTTGTCTTTCAGTAAGTCTAAATAATATTTAATCATAAACAGAAAGGTAACGAGGTAAAAAGGCAAAGAGGTGAAAAGGTTTTAAACCTCTTTACCTCTTAGCCTCTTAACCTTTTAGCCTTTGTATCTGGTGAAAACAAATCGGATATAATCTCTACAGCCTCGTTCAAATCATTTACTGTCAATTTAAAGCACTCTGCGCGCTCTATCAGATTGTATGCTATATCTATCCCTTTCTCTCTAAATTTATGAAAATTAAAGGACTCCCTGATTATTTTAAACATCGCCTTTCCGCTGGAAATCTCTTTTAGCTCTGTTTTTAAAGCAGGATTATACTCAGGAAAGACGATAAAATCAACAGGGAAACACCCTCCATGGGCATTAAAAATAAAATCCCACCCTCCATAGTCCATCCACTCCGACTTCCGTAAAGGCAGCTTATACCCATATTTATCGAATACGGCTTTTTTCTCCCCGGTAATAAATATATTACGGGGAAAAGGATTCAGCTTTAATGACGGTATCTCTATTAATGCAATATCATCGGAAAAGCACTGAAAGCCATTCATGGCAAGTCCAACCGTTAATGTAGTTTTGCCGCTCCCATGCGCTGCAGGAAGGATAAGCCCGCTATTGTTTTTTACGACGGCGCCTCCATGAATCTGATAAAATCCTTCCATTTTTTCGAGGGCAGTATCTATAATTGCCCATTCGATATAGGATATAAATTCAAAGGGGTCTTTTGTTTCGTAAAGCAACTTCCCCCTCACCTCAATCCTCTCCCCGTGGGGGAGAGGAGGTAATAAAGTAAAATCCCCTCTCCCATTGCCCCTCTCTTCCTCTTCCTCTGGGAGAGGGTTGGGGTGAGGGTGGCGGGTGAGGGGAAACCGATAAACTCTCCCATGAAATCCTTCCTTTGGAACTCCCGTTGCCTCTAAAAAATAATTTATACCCGAATGAAAATTCTCCTGAATATAAAAAGGGAGGAAAAGGTTTTTAATCTCTAAAAGTATTTGAGGGGAGTTTGATTCGACGCTAATTACAAGATTATTAAATTTATAGAAATTTTTCAGAATAAAAACCTGATTTTAACCACTGAGACACAGAAGCACAGAGAAGAAAAAAATTAAAGATTAATTTTGGACACAGATAAACACAGAAATGTCATTCCGAACCCTTCGCTCTGTCATTCCGAACCCTTCGCTC